>JANLST010000495.1:0-8634 GCA_031362505.1 Sphingomonadales bacterium | reverse complement strand
AGCCTCAAGGCGCTGCACATCGAATTCGAACCGAGGAAACACTGATGGCGACCGTGACCGAGCGCGCACCGAGCCGGATCGACCGCACGAAGCTGCCCGAACCGGCGCTATCGACCGGGCCGATTTCCGGCGAGCGTTACTGGTCGCATGACTTCATGGCGCGCGAATGGAACAAGATCTGGACGAAAACCTGGCTGATCGGTGGCCTAGCCGAACAGCTGCCCAATCCGGGCGACTTCTTCACTTATGAGATCGGCCGTGAATCGATCCTCGTCACTCGCGGCGACGACGGCAGAATCCGCGCATTCTACAATGTCTGCCCGCACCGCGGGAAACAGTTGGTCGAGGTCGAGCAGGGAAATGCAAGCCGCATCGCATGTGCCTATCACGGCTGGCGCTTCAAACCCGACGGCGAACTCACCTTCGTCCCCTGCGCCGAGGATTTCGCGGGCGGCAACCCTTGCGGCAAGGTCAGCCTCGCAGAAGTACGGTGCGAGATTTTTGCAGGCTTCATCTGGGTCAATCTGGATCCCTACGCGCGACCGCTAGCCGAACATCTGGGCCCCATCGCATCCCAAATTGCCTGCTATCAGATGGAAAATATGCGTCGCACCCACTGGGTGACGCTTGACGGCGACTTCAACTGGAAGTGCGTGCAGGACAATTTCAACGAGAGCTACCACCTGCCCTATGTCCATCCCGGCACGGTCTATGTGATGGAGCAGAATTACCGGGACTGCCAGTTCGACCTTTACGAGGCGCATGGCCATGCAAGGATGTTCATGCCTGGCTCGCGCCCTTCGCGCTCATTGAAGGGGCAGACCGACACGGTGATCGAGGCGCTGGGGCGAGAGTTGCGGTACTGGGACCTCGATCCCGAATCCTTCCGCGCCGATCCGATGGCAATCCGCCCGGCGCTGCAGGCCGCCAAGCGCGCGCGCGGTGCTGCCAAGGGCTATGATTATAGCTGCTTTCATGACGACCAGCTGACCGATCATTACCACTACACAGTGTTCCCCAACATCAGCTTCAGCCTGAAACCCGACGGCTGCATCTGGCTGCGCGCCGATCCGCATCCGACCGATCCCGAACGTTGTGTGTTCGACATGTGGTATTTTACCTGGTTCCCCGACGGGAAGACCGACTATTTCTCCTATGCAATGTCCGAGGCAGTCGACCTGACCCAGCCGGTCGAACATTTGCGAGGCAAGGTCGGTGAGATCAGCTGCGGCCCGGCGATCGACCAGGACGTTGCGATCTGGTCGAGCCAGCAACGCGGGCTGCGTTCTCGCGGCTATGCGGGCGGACACCTTGCAGGACAGGAATCGCGGGTGCGCTTCTTCCACGATACCATCGACCGATGGTTGGCTGCAGACTGAGAGGACAAGGTATGTTCAAGGGGCCACTCGAAGACCGTATTGCTATTGCCGAATTGCACCAGACTTATGCCGACGCTGTGGTCCGTGCCGATGCCAGCGATTGGAGCAAGGTTTGGGCGGAGAACGCGCATTGGAGCCTCATGGGCATGGAAGTGAACGGGCGCGAAGCGATCGTCGCGTTTTGGGAGCAGGCGATGGCCGGGCTCGACGCAGTCAGCTTCCATTGCATCCCGTCGATGACGGTCGTCGATGACGACCGCGCCACCGGCCGGTGCCAGACGCAGGAATTCATGAAGATCAAGGACGGCACCACCAGAGCAATCGGCGGCCTTTACGAAGACGAGATGATCAAACACGACGGGCAGTGGTTCTATTCCAGCCGCACCTTCCGTGTCGTCGCAGAATATATCCCACCGAAAGGATGACAATGGCCAAGATTCTCATTGCTGCGCAGATCGACGTTGCGCCCCAAGGCCGCGAGCAGGCGCTCAAGTCCGCCCAGCCTTGGATCGACGGTGCGCTCGCACAGCCCGGATGCATCCACTATGACTGGAGTGCCGATCTCAACGATCCGGCGCGGATCAACGTGTTCGAGGAATGGGAGAGCGAAGAGGCACTCGCTGCGCACTTCGCCGGGCCGCAATATGCTGGCATGCGCGGACATCTTGGCGCGAGTGGGCTGATCAAGGCGGCCAGCCGAAAGTTCCGGATCGATGCCGAGGGGCCGGTATACAATGACGAAGGCACACCCACACCAAAATTTTCCTAAGCAGGCGCCTGGCGAATTGTTCGATGCGAAATGATGCAATGGCTTGCGCCTAAAGGGGAAATGCCCAAAGTGCCATTTCAAGTGTAAATTGAACAAGGAGATAATGCCGGCGTGGATTACCGCACGAAAGCTGTATTGGGCTGGCGTACCGCAGCGGCTGTGACGGGATGACCACTCCGGCAGTCACCGTGCACCAGATCGGCAGAGACGGCGAGTCTGCACTTGAAATCGAGCTCAGAGGTCAAGGGAGAAGCGATCAATAATTAAGTGCACTGTTACCGTAATCATGTCACCGAAATCTCTAACCCTGCTTCAGGCTCAGCGCGTTGCCGTCGGGATCGTTGAAGAAGGCGATCTTTGAGGAGCCGTCCGGCGCGGTCCAGATACCGAGGGCATCCTGCCCCATGCCGTCATAGATGTTGAAGTGTACGCCCTTGCCTGTCAGCGCCTGCACCGTCGTTTCGATGTCCGGCACCTCCCAGCCGAGCACCGGGTGCGGAGACGGGATGTGATCTGGCACCTCGGTCAGCCGCAGCGGCACACCGGCCAGATCGAATATCGACGAGTATTCGTCTCCGGGCAGGCTCGCAAGGCCAAGGGTGCCGCCGTAAAATGCTTCCGCAACTGTGCGGTCGCGAGTCATGACGAAGGTGACGGGTTTCGATCCGGCAAGTGACATGGCGAGTCTCCCTCAGTGTGTGCAATGCGCGAAACATGCCGGACCCGTGCGGCCGTGTCTATCGCCCAAAAGGGTGATTCAGGGTGTGTATCAATCCGGATCGAACGCCTCGAGGATCGGGCATGGGCCCTTCTTGCCGCTGCCACAGGTGGTCCGCAGGCGCGATAGGGCGGTGCGGGCGGCTTCGAGCTCGGCGATTTTCTCGTCGAGCGCGGCCAGCCGTTCGGTCGCCATCTGGGCAGCACGAGGGCGATCTTCGGTTGCGTCGAGGCGGATCAGTTCGGCGATGTCAGCAAGCGTGAAACCCGCCGTCGCCGCGCGGCGGATGAAGCGCAGGCGACGCAGGTCTTCCGCATCGTAGCGTCGCACCGCGCCGATGCTCGCCGGGACGTCCAGCAGTCCGCGCCGCTGATAGAAACGCACCGTCTCGACGCCCACCTGTGCCGTCGCCGCGAAGCGCCCGATCGTCATCCCGTTCATACCGCTTGACTCCGTACCATGGTACTGGGGTTATACACTGATTCGCCAGATGGCAAACCAAGGAGAACCCCCATGAAACCCACTGTTGAAACCAAGCCAGCCGCTGCCCCTGCCAAGGGCGAATGCCGCTGCAACCCCTGCACCTGCAACCCCTGCAAGTGCTGAAACGAAAGGGCCGCGCCAATCCCCCGGCGCGGCCCTTTTTTCATTATGTATGAAACGATCCGGCCGCTTGGCGGCGTCGATCCTGGCGCACCCGAACCGCTGTTGACAAGTCTTGTGTTATATTAGACTAATACACCTCCCATTTTCCCAGAGGAGGAATAGCTGTGCAAAGGCCTGAAGAAACTCCATTCCCGGCTGTTGCCACGTGGCAGATCAATGCGATGCGGTTCCTGTTTCTGCTGATGGCCTTGGTGATGGGCAGTGTGGTCTGGTCGCAATTGCTGTTCGAATCCGCCGACTGGCCGGTGGCACGCGGGCTGGCCAAATCGATGCTCGCCGCGCTGGCGTTGCTCAGCCTGATCGGCGTTCGTTATCCGCTGCAGATGCTGCCGCTGATGCTGTACGAAATTGCGTGGAAAACGATCTGGCTGACCCTGATCGCGGGCCGCGCGTGGATGGCGGGCAAATGGAATGCGGATATCGAGAGCCTGTTCACCGACTGCATAGGCATCGTCATTGCCTATTTCATCGTGCCGTGGCGCTATGTCTGGGCGCGCTATGTGATGCAGGCGATGGAGCCGTTGCGGGGTAGGGGATTTGGGGGGTAAGGCTAGGCACCTACCACCTTGTTCTCGGCCGGCGATCACCTTATCTGGAAGATCTTGATTACTGACGCCGCAGCCTAATGACCAACCAGCTGCGCAACGCCATCGCGGTTTATAGAAGATTGCTGATTCCTTTACGATCCTCAATTCCGTGCCACTCTTGAATCCGTGCGCGTCAGGCCAAGCCAGCCCAGGGGCCGGTTATCGCCACCGTGATCCCGGCATCTTGCAGATTGACAAACATCGTCTTGCCGTCGGGTGTGAAACATGCACCGGTCAGTTCGCCGCCGCCGGGATGCGCATTGCGCGCCACGCGACGCCATACCCCTGTGTGCGTCAGCACCCGGATATAATTTTCCTGGTCGCCATCCTCACAAATAATGAGTGCGCCCGAGGGGTGGACGGTAATATTGTCGCAGCGATCGATGAGTGTCGCGTCGCCCGGCTCGGACCAGAGCGTAAGCGTGGCGGGCGATTTCGCTTCCTCGCTCCGTCCCTCATAGCGGCTCGGGCGATAGCGCCAGATCTGTCCGCTTTCGTTGGCGCCGCCGATCGTACAGGTGAAAAAAACCTCGCCACGGCCGAACCAAACGCCTTCGCCGCGGGCGAATATGGCCGCTCCCGCAGCAACGGCGCGCTGGCGGAGATCGTCTTGGGGGTTTTCGACGTCATCCACATCAACCCAGTCGATCATAACGGGTTTGCGGGCATCGAACCGCTCACTTGAGAATGCTGGCAGCAAGGCGGGCCAGTTGCGCGTATCGCGCCCGGGTTCGCCGCGTATCGCAAGTGCCTGCAGCCGACCGCCCTTCGTCAATTGCCCCGGGACGTGAGGGATGAAGCGGTAGAATGCCCCATCCTTACGATCCTCCGTCTGGTAGACGACGCCATTCGACGGGTTGACCGCAATGCCTTCGTGGCGGAACCTGCCCATTGCCTTGAGCGGCACGGGATCCACCAGCGATCGTGCTCGCATTGGAATCTCGAAATTGAAACCGTGATCGCGCCCTGCATTTTCTCCGTGACGCACCACCGTTTCTTCGCAACTGATCCAGCTGCCCCACGGCGTCGGCCCGCCCGAACAATTGATGATTGTGCCAGCAAGCGCGAGCCAGCTCTGCTCGACGCGTCCGGTTGCCTGGTTCCAGATCAGGCCCGTAACGCCGCCTGGCAGCGGAATGCCGCTGGCGTCGCGATCGTAGATGTAAGCTTCAAGACCAGGGGGAATGGATGGACCAAAGGCACTGCGACCGCCATGTTCATCCCCGTTTTCATGGTTTCGCAGCAGCAGATGGCGATTTCCCGCCAGCGCGAAACTTGTCATCCCGTCGGGCCGGTCGGGCGTAAACAGCCCGTCGCTCATCGCGTCGCCAGCTTGTGAAATGACGCGATAGTAAAAGCCGCGCGGCAGATCGAGAATGTTGGCGGGGTCGTGGACAAGCTCGGGCGCCGGCACTTCAGACCGGGCCAGATTGGGGACACCAGCGATTGCAAAAGCAACCGACGCCGCTCCAGAACCGATCAGGAAGTCCCTGCGGGCGGCGATCATATCTTCGGCTTCCCTCCATCCCGGTGCAGGATCGCCTTATCGCAAGGAAGTTGCAGGCCGATGATACTGTGGTTGCAGCTTCGTGACAGAGTGAGGAGTGCATTGACCTCAAGGTGTCGCCGTTAAAGGACCGAGCGCCCCGGCCCGGCGCAGTCCTATTTCTGAATGAGTAGAAGCTCAGCCGTGTTTCGGGGCTTTCCCGATCACGTTCAGCACCACCGATTCCCGCACCAGCGCCTTCAGTGCCTCGGCATCGATCGTCGCGCCCTCTCGCACATCAATGGCGCGTCGTGTGCCGCCGTTGAGGCTGGCGTTGAACCGGCCCGACGGGTCGGCGGCCCTGATGAGGGCGCGGAGCGGAATTACGGTGACAGGTGCATTAGCCCCCAAACTCAAGCCGCCTCCAGAAACGGTATAGCATCCAGCGCAGCGCCCAGCTCGGCTTCAGCGCGTTTCAGATCATAGTTGCGCTGCATGTTGGTCCAGCTTTCCGCGCTGCCGCCAAACATCTTGGCGAGGCGCAGGGCCATGCCGGGGGTGACGGGCTGTTTCTCGTTGAGAATATCGTAGAGCGTTTGCCGCGAGATGCCCAACAGGCGGGCGATCTCCGTCTTGGGGCGTCTGACAGCGGGCAGAATGTCCTCCCGCAGCATTTCGCCGGGATGAATGGGGCGCAAGCCCTTGAGAAGCGAATTGGTCATCAGTGAAAATCCTCCAGATCGACATCGATGGCGTTGCGGCCATCCCAAGCAAAGGTGATCCGCCAATTGCCGGACGCGTCGACCGCGTATCGGCCTTTGTCCTTACCCTTCAATCCATGAAAACGATAGCCAGGCAGGTTCAAGTCCTCCGGGATCGTGGCGCTATCGAGACGGGCAAGGATTGTTTCCACCCGCCGGACATTGGGTACACTCAGTTTCGAAGCACCGCCCTGTTCAGCTAATCGCTTCAGAGCCTTGCTTCGGAACGAGCGGATCATGGGTGCAAGCTAGTGCCCTACAGAATAAATGTCAAGCATTGCCTTACAACTGCCGTCAATCATGCTCCCGATCACCGGCCCCCATATACAACTCCCGCCCGGTCTCGTCATAGACCTTGCTCATCTCGGCCATGCCCTTCTCGGCTTCCTCGGTTGCGATGAACCCCTCACTCCCCTGATTCTGCAACCGTGCAAATTCGCGCACCTCCTGGCTGATCTTCATCGAGCAGAATTTCGGGCCGCACATGCTGCAGAAATGCGCAGTCTTCGCGCCTTCTGCGGGCAGCGTCTGGTCGTGATACTGCTCCGCCGTGTCCGGATCGAGCGAGAGGTTGAACTGGTCGCGCCAGCGGAATTCGAAGCGGGCCTTGCTTAGCGCATTGTCGCGCACTTGCGCCGCCGGGTGGCCCTTGGCGAGGTCTGCCGCATGGGCTGCAAGCTTGTAAGTGACCACGCCGACTTTCACATCATCGCGGTCGGGCAGGCCGAGATGCTCCTTGGGCGTGACGTAGCAGAGCATCGCCGTGCCGTACCAACCGATCATCGCCGCGCCGATGCCGCTGGTGATATGGTCGTAACCCGGCGCGATATCGGTCGTGAGCGGCCCCAATGTGTAGAAAGGCGCTTCGCCGCAAACCTCAAGCTGCTTGGTCATATTCTCCTTGATCTTGTGCATCGGCACATGGCCGGGGCCTTCGATCATCACCTGCACATCTTGCTTCCAGGCGCGGTGGGTCAGTTCGCCCAGCGTGTAGAGTTCGGCGAACTGCGCTTCGTCATTGGCGTCAGCAATCGATCCGGGACGCAGACCGTCGCCCAGCGAATAGGCGATGTCATAGGCCTTCATGATCTCGGTGATGTCGTCGAAATGTTCGTACAAGAAACTTTCCTTGTGATGCGCGAGGCACCATTTGGCCATGATGCTGCCGCCGCGCGACACGATGCCGGTGACGCGCTTGGCCGCCAAGGGCACATAGGGCAGGCGCACGCCCGCGTGGATGGTGAAATAATCGACGCCCTGTTCGGCTTGTTCGATCAGCGTATCGCGGAAGATTTCCCAAGTCAGGTCTTCGGCGACGCCGCCGACTTTTTCGAGCGCCTGATATATCGGCACGGTGCCGATTGGGACTGGCGAGTTACGGATGATCCATTCGCGTGTGTCGTGGATGTTGCGCCCCGTCGAGAGGTCCATCACCGTGTCCGCGCCCCAACGGATTGACCAGACCATCTTGTCGACTTCGGTGGCGACGTCTGACGCGACCGCGCTGTTGCCAATATTGGCGTTGATCTTGACGAGGAAGTTACGACCGATCGCCATCGGCTCGCTCTCGGGGTGGTTGATATTGTTGGGGATGATCGCGCGGCCGCGGGCGATCTCATCGCGGACGAATTCGGGGGTCACGTAATCGGGGATTTCCGCGCCGAAGCTTTCGCCGTCGCGGACATATTCGGCGAGCCGTTCGCGGCCGAGATTCTCGCGTTCCGCCACATAGATCATCTCCGGCGTAATGATGCCCTTGCGGGCATAGTGCATCTGGGAGACGTTGGCGCCTGCCTTCGCGCGCAGGGGGCGCTTGATCGCCATCGGGAATTGGGGAACGCCGCCACTGCGATCCGGGCCAAGCTGGCCATTATCCTCCGGCTGGAGTTCGCGGGCGTCATAGCTTTCGACGTCGCCGCGTGCTTCGATCCACGAGCGGCGGAACTGCGGCAGGCCCGCCATGATGTTGATTCTGGCTTCGGAGTCTGTGTACGGCCCCGACGTATCATAGACACGCACCGGGGCTTCGCCGCTGGTTGGCTCGAGATGGATCTCGCGCATCGCCACCTTGACGTCCGGATTGCCCTGAGCCGGGACGTGGATCTTTTTCGAGCCACGAATGGCGCCGGTCGTGACGGTGAGTTCGGTTGGGGCGTGCAGATCGGCCATGGTCTTGCTCCTTTGGTGTCCGGAGCAAAGGCGCGGGTTTGAGTGCCGCTCCCTCCCTCCGCCCGTGCAAACGGGATCAGGTTCAGCGGGTCGTGGGGC
>JANLST010000455.1:0-4982 GCA_031362505.1 Sphingomonadales bacterium | reverse complement strand
TTTCGGGCTCGCTTGGCGCCAGTTATGAACTGGTCAAAGGCTGGCGGATTGGCTTGAACGGTTCCTATACCGAACGCGCTCCGTCCGCCGAGGAACTGTACCCCAACGGACCGCACGCGGGCACGCAGGCGTTCGAGGTTGCTGATCCGACCTTCGGCAAGGAAAAATCGACCGGGATCGAGGCCACGCTGCGCGGCTCCGGCGAAGGATACTCGCTTTCTGCCTCATTCTACTACAGCAGGTTCAAGGGCTTTATCTTCGACACCCAGACCGGCGTAATCCAGGGCGGTCTTCCGGTTTACCAGTTCGCCCAAGCAGGTGCCGATCAATATGGTGCCGAAATCGAAGCGTCAGTCAAGCTTGCCACAATCGGGGATTTCAAGGTGAACCTTGATGGCGTCGGCGATGTCACGCGCGCGTCGATCAAGGGTGGTGGTCCCCTGCCCCGGATTCCCGCACTCCGCCTTCTGGGCGGCCTCGAAGCGCAGTCGGACACAATCACCGGTCGGGTCGAGGTTGAATGGGTTGATGGACAGGATCGCATTGCCGCGTTCGAAACCCCGACCAAAGGCTATACGATGGTCAACAGCTCGCTGAGTGTAAAGCCGTTCGGACCGGATTCGAAATTCAACTTGACCTTGTCTGCGAATAATATCTTCGATGTGGATGCGCGCCGACATGCGAGCTTTCTCAAGGACTATGCTCCCTTAGGGGGCCGGGACATCAGGATTGGCGTTCGCTTCGCTTTTTGAGAGCGCCTCCTGCTTCTCCACAATCCAAAGCCCCAACAGCGCAAAGCCCGCGCCCCAGAACCAGCCGCCGAGGACATCGCTGGGCCAATGGACGGCCAGCACGATTCGGGAGCCGCCAATTATAATCGCGGACAAGATAGCGACGGCGAGCCAATATGAGCGGCGGACTGGGTTGATCAGCAAGACCGCCAGCACGAGCGTAGCCATCGCATTGGCCGCATGGCCGCTCGGGTATGACAGACTCGTCACCAGATCGAGGTGCGGGACAATTTCCGGTCGCGCGCGACCAAAGGCTTCCTTGAGCAGGCTCGACGTCGCCCCGGTCAGCGGCGAAATCACCAGCATCACCAGCGCCGCGATATTTCGCCTGCGCCAGAGCAACCAGCCGGCAAACAGGATCACTTCCAAGGTTCGCTGCGCGGTGTCGCCCACCCAGCTTACCCATTGCGCGACAAGAATCAGAAGATCGCTCGTGACGCCTTCGCGAAACGCCAAGGTCTTCAAGATCGCGAGCTCTGCACGATGGCCAATGCCGAACGTTGCGAGCCAGCCGATGGCGATAGTTAGGCCGAGAAAAGTAGCGATGACCGCAATGCCCGGTCGCGACGCTGATCTCTTCATTGCCTGTCCTTGGCCTTCAGCAGGGGTCGGCTCGTTCACGGCGCAGTCTTGACCACTTCGCCCGCCTTGATGACCACGTCCACGCTTTCAAGTTCGCGAACGTTTGACAGCGGATCGCCGTCAACCGCAATCATATCGCCGTAGCGCCCGACGGCAATCGTACCAACATCGGCGTCGCGTCCGAGCGCCTGTGCGGCATTGATCGTTGCCGCCTGAATCGCCTGAAGCGCCGTCATCCCCCATTCGACCATCTTGGCAAATTGGCGCCCATTGTCCCCATGCGGATAAACCCCCGCATCCGAGCCGAAAACCATCGGCACCCCTGCCCGCACCGCGCGCTGGAAGGTCTGGCGTTGCTTCAGCCCGATTTCCTTTTCCTTGTCTATGCTCTCCTGTTCGGTGCCGTTGGAGGTGCCTGTCGCGAGAATGTAATCGTCATTGTAGACGTCCATTGAAAACCAGGTCTTGTGCTGCACCGCCAGCTTTATGGTTTCATCGCTCGCCAGGCTGCAATGCTCGATCGTATCGATCCCTGCCAGAATGGCCGTCCGGATTCCTTCATCGCCATGAGCATGCGCTGCGACCTTGAGATGCAGCATGTGCGCTTCGTCCGCGATGGCCTTCATTTCCTCGAACGTGAGTTGTTGCCCACCTACGGAATCGCCGAGCGAAAAGACGCCGCCAGTCGCGCAGATCTTGATGACTTCGGCTCCATATTTGTGGAGCCAGCGCACCTTGGCACGCGCCTCGTCGGGAGAGTTGATGACACTTGCTTCCGTTCGGTCATATTGCGGGGGAAGCGAGTTGCTATCGCAATGCCCGCCCGTTGCTCCGATGGCATAGCCCGCCGGAACGATGCGCGGGCCAACGGCCCAGCCTCCGTCAATCGCTTCTTTCAGGCCAACATCCTGAAAGCCGTCCGAACCGACATTGCGCACCGTCGTAAAGCCTGCCTTGATCGTCTTGAGCGCATTGCCAACGCTGACCGCACTCCAGAAACTGTCGGTCTTCTTGAAGCCTTCATAGCCACCAATTTCGGCGAGGCCGGTCAAATGCACGTGCATGTCGATCAAGCCGGGGAGCAATGTCCTGGCCCCGAGGTCGATCCGTTTTGCCCCGTCAGGGACGGCGAGGATGCCCTGCGTTCCAACCGCCGTAATCCGCCCGTCAGTGACGATGACCAACGGCTTGCTGACCCGCTTTCCGGCGACGACATCGATCATGCTGGCCGCACTGATCGCAACGGTTTCTGCCGTGGCCGGGGCCGCGATCGCCAATGCCAGCGTAAGGATTATCGCACGCATTCATTCCTCCCAATCTTCTATGGTCGAAGTGCTAGCGGTTGAGACCCCCTGATGCCGAGCCTTGCAGAGCGGTTGTCCGGATTGCATATGCTTTGAGACGGTCAAAATAGGGCTGGCAAGCGGCGAGAACATCAGCAGCCGAGCCCGCGATCACTGGGCCAGACTCCTCAACCGGGCCGAACCCAGTGCTTGCTTCCACCCGTTCATACCAATGGCTGGCCCAGATGCCGTCGGTCGCACGGCGTCCTGCTTCCCAGCGAAGCATTGCGGGATCCCATGGAATGTCGAGCGCATCACACAGCAATTTCAACATGCCTTCAGGATCGGCGAGCACATCAGCGCTGTCGATGACGGGCGGCGCATGGCCGAGCCTGTCCGCCTCACGTTCGAAATAGGCCAACTGATTTTCGAAGCCGAGATCCGCGAGCGTGACGCTGACGCGCTTGTTGGCATAGCTGGCAATGACCCGCGCCGGATCTCGGATCAGGAAGGCATGGCGAAAACCCGGCAGATCATCATAGGCGAATGGACCGACCATATGGTGCGCCATGTGCTTTTGATACCAGATCGGTGCCGACGCAGGGCCAGACAGGGTGCGTGCAATTGACGCCCAGTTGCAATCCATCGACGCGACGACCTCTTCACGCATTGGTTGATCCGCGCCGCTGTCTTTCAGATAGGCACCGTAAAAGGGCTCATCAGAGACGACGGTATCAGCGCGAGAGCCAAAGCTACGCATCATCGCTGTTGAAAGGTTGCGCGGGCCAGACCACATCGCAATCCGGATCGTCACGGACGGCTGCGCCCCGCAACATCGCGTTCGATCAGGCTACGATAGAGAGTCTGAAGCCGCTCCACCATCGGCCCGCGCCCTTGGCTGAGCACCCGCCCGTCAATCGTGTGCGCCGGGACGACGCCAGCAAAGGTGCCGGTCACGAATGCCTCGTCCGCGCCATAGACATCGGTCAGTGAAAAATTGCGCTCGAATACCGGGATGCCATTCTCCCGGCACAGCGCGATGACATTGCCCCTTGTGATCCCGCCCAGGCAATAGTCACCGGTCGAGGTCCAGACTTCACCCTTGCGAACGATGAAGAAATGCGTCGAATTGCAGGTCGCCACGAAGCCGTGGGGATCAAGCATCAACGCCTCATCCGCCCCCGCCTGCGTTGCCTGGATACAGGCAGTGATGCAGTTGAGCTTCGAATGCGAATTGAGCTTGGGATCCTGCACATCGGGAAAGCCGCGCCGGACATGGACGGTGAACAACGACAGCCCCTTCTCGACCGTCACCGGAAGCGGATCCTTGTATTCAGCGATGATGACAATCGTCGCAGGCGAGATCACGACGCGTGGGTCCTGATAGGGAGTCGAGCGGATGCCGCGCGTCACCATCAGGCGGATGTGGCACGCCTCCATCGCATTGGCATCGATCGTCTCATAGAGCCGCGCTTCGAGCGCGTCACGCGAAACGCCGACATCCATGAAGATCGCCTTCGCGCCTTCCCAGAGCCGGTCCAGATGCTGGTCAAGAAACGCGATCCGTCCATTGTGGACTCGCAACCCTTCCCACACGCCGTCGCCAAGCATGAAGCCGCTGTCGAACACCGAAACCATTGCTTCGGCACGCGGAGTGAGCACGCCGTTGACGTTGATCAGGATCGCGTCGTTGCGCGGATCAGGAGTGAAATCGTGTGTGCCTTGGGCCATCTAGAAGTGCAGCGCCTTGCCATAGGCACTGAGCACGCTCTCATGCATCATCTCCGATAGCGTCGGGTGCGGGAAGACCGTTCGCATGAAATCTTCCTCCACCAGTTCGGCCGTCTTGCCCACGGTATAACCCTGGATCAGTTCGGTGACTTCCGCGCCGATCATATGCGCGCCCAGCATTTCGCCGGTCGCTTCGTCGAACACTGTCTTGATGAAGCCTTCGGCCTCACCCAACGCAATCGCCTTGCCGTTGCCGAGGAAGGGGAACTTGCCGACTTTGACCTTGAAGCCCGCCTCTTTCGCCTTGGCCTCGGTCAAGCCGACGCTGGCAATCTGCGGATGGCAATAGGTGCAGCCGGGGATGTTGAGGGTGTCCATTGCGTGCGGATGGTTGCCTGCAATCGCCTCGACCGCAATGACGCCCTCATGGCTCGCCTTGTGCGCCAGCCAGGGCGGCGCGGTCACGTCGCCAATCGCCCAGATGCCGGGGACATTGGTCTGGCACATCGGATCGGTATCGATATGGCCCTTGGTCGTCTTCACACCCAATTTTTCAAGGCCGATATTTTCGGTGTTGGGCACGATGCCCACCGCC
>JANLST010000431.1:0-5390 GCA_031362505.1 Sphingomonadales bacterium | reverse complement strand
CCCCGACAATGTCGAGGTAGAAGGTGCTCTCGACAGCGACCGGCAATCGCGCGATAAAGCTGGAGTAATAAGGGAGAGGAGATGGTCGTGTTAGGCTGGCTTGGGAAACGCCCACTTGCGGTGGGCTGCTACGCGCTCTTGTTTGTTAGCGCCTGCAACAGGGGGACTGATCCAACTCTCAATCAGGTCAAACAGGCAGCCGAACGTTATCGAAACGTGGCAGTCGCCGTTGCCGAGGGCTACACCACGGACAACAAATGCGTGACCGCCGAAATGCTCGGTTATCCGGCAGAGCAGGGGGCGATGGGGCTCCACTACGTTCGCCGCGACCTTCTGGGCTTGCCGGATAAACCGACCGGGCGCGTTGCAGGGACTGGAACCTATACCGATTTCGCCAAGCCCGCGATGCTGGTCTACGAACCGCAGGCTGATGGCAAGTTGGAGCTCGTCGCGGTCGAAAACCTCGTCTTCAAAAAGGCGTGGGAAGCGAGCGGAAACGTGCAGCCGCCAAACTTTCGGGGGAACCGCTATCTGCTACTTGCGGACGATCCCGAGACGAAGCTCGACGAGGCGCACAATTACGAGCCACACTACGAGCTCCACGCTTGGGTGCTGCGCGATAATCCGCTAGGCATGTTCGCGCCATTTAATCCCAACGTGACTTGTCGCCATCAAAAGCCCCCGAGCGCCCATCCAGCGATACATTCTGCCTCAGTGATGGCTACCGCGGAGGTGGCGCGCCCGATCGGCGTGGCCGTTGCGCGCAAGCTGGTCCGCTCGGGCGCGCTTCTCGTCGATGTCCGCGAACCGAGCGAACTTGCCCAGACCGGCCGGTTGGCTGGCGCAGTAAATCGCCCCATGTCTGATTTCGCGAACGAAGCAGAAGCCCTTCCGAGGGACCGGCCAATCATCCTCTACTGCCGCTCCGGCCGTAGATCAGCGATAGCGGGTGATATTCTAGGCTCACTGGGCTTTACCGAAATTTACAACCTCGGAGGCTTTGAGGCCGCTGCCCGAGGGGGCATGCCGACGGCCGCCCCCTAGAGGTGGCAAAGGTCTTCATCAGCTATTCGCACCAGGATAGTGGCCGGGTTCGACCGCTCGCGCAGGCACTTGAAGGCGCTGGCCATACAGTGTGGTGGGATCAGCACATAACGGGCGGAGACCAGTTTGCGCATGTGATAGAGCAGGCGCTGGACAGCGCCGGTGTAGTCGTCGTGGTTTGGACCGAAGCGTCCTGCCTATCGTCCTGGGTCCGTGATGAAGCTGCGGCCGGCCGTGACAGCAACCGGCTCGTTCCGATTTGCTTCGACGGCTGCACCGAGCCGCTCGGCTTCCGTCAATTCCAGGCCATTGACTTTGGCCGTTGGAATGGCCGCGCCAACTCTCCGGCGCTGGAGTCCCTCAAGCAGGCAATATCCGCTAAAGCCGTTGGAAGCGCGTCAGCCCTCACCGTTGCACCGGTACCAAAAGCCGTGGCGCGGCAAATGTCGGCCTGGTTGCAAACGCCGTTTAGGATCGGCGCTGCGGTGGTCGTAGTTCTATTGGCCGCCGCCGCCCTGCTGTTGGTGCGCACAGGGCTGTTTGCGAGCAACGATTCGATGAAAGCCAAAGTGGCGTTGGGCCAGTTTGCGTTGATTTCTTCCGACGTGCCACAATCAATGTCGCTTGCAATGCACGACGAAATACTGGCAGCCTTTGGTACGGAGAATGCGGTCGCCGTTACCGTCGCGGCGGACAGTTCGGGCGGCCGTCCAGAACGGTTTCTCCTAGGTGGAAGTATCCGCAGGGATGCGGACGCCCTCCGATTCACCGTGAGCCTTAGCGATAACCTGACAGGTACGGTGCTTTGGACGCGCGCATTCGATCGGGCGGCAGCTGACGTGCTGGCGACGCGCCAGATTGCCGTTGCCGCAAGCCAGGTCGTTCGTTGCGGACTGTGGGGGGCATCGGCCTACCCCCGCCGTATACCGGACGAGGCGCTGTCGCGTTATTTGCACCTATGTGACGAACAGTGGGGGGGGTCGCCGGACGATCAGCGCATCTTCGAGGCGGCGCGTCGGGTCACATCAGTCCTTCCTGATTTCTCCTTCGGTTGGTCTGCGCTAGCTCTCGCAGCGGTGCCCCTGAGCCACGGCATCGGCTCCGATGCGGCCGCGATCCGTGACGAAGGGCTCAAAGCGGCCCGGAGGGCGCGCAAGTTGGATAATGAGAATCCCGAAGGCTATATGGCCGAAGCGGGCCTTCTTCCGACCAATCGCTTCGCCGAGCGCGAAGAACTGCTAATGAAGGCGATTAGCGTCCGACCGACCGAATGTGGCTGCGAGCGCACGGCCTATGGCGATTTCCTCAGTTCAGTGGGGCGGATGGAAGAAGCGATCGAGCAATATCAACGCGCCCAGGCGATCATGCCATTGTCCCCAGCAGTAACGCTAAGACTTGCTCACGCGTTGTACCTCAGTGATCGGGAGGAAGAGGCCGATCGGATCACCTTAAATATGCTGACGGTATGGCCTGACGCCGTGGCTCTTCGGCAGGTCAGAGTAAAATCCGCGCTGTGGACTAAGCGCTATGACGAGGCTCTGGCGATGCTGGAGGAACCGGGTCTTCACCTCACCCAGTCGCAAATCGAGGCACTACGCGCGACGTTTGAAGCCCTGCGTTCTAACGACTCTGCAGCCAAGGCGGCAGCGGTGGTTAAATTGGAGGAGATGGCACGGGACTCCCGTCGGAACGATCGACTTGTAGTCGCCGCACTTGCTGCCGTCGGCGCCGAGTCCTCGGCAATCGAAGCTGCGCAGCGGCTGATCGGAGCGCGGGGCCATCCGGCGGCCGATGTCCTTTTCGAGCCGAATCTCGCCGCTGCTAGCGGAAATCCCCAGTATTCAGCGTTGGTCAGCAAGCTGGGTTTGGCTCACTACTGGCGCACGACGAAGCGTTTACCGGATATTTGCCGGCGAGAAGCGACACTCAGTTTCTGTAACGTAACCTGAAGGAGAAAAAATCATGCGCATCATTGTCGCCGTGCTGATAGTGGCCCTGGGCGGCTGTAGTGGAGAAAACGACCAACAGTCGGAAGCGGCTTCACCAGCGGCCGGCTCGACCGACTCCGCGCCTTCGCCGATGGCAAAATTGCCCGTAAAGTCAGCCGTGATGTTGGCGATCCCGAGCGACGCGAAAGCCCTGAAACGCCTTGAGGCGATGGGTTATACTATCCACCGGGAGGAAGGGCACCTTCACGCGCCTGGAGTGAAAGGTTGTCCGGCCATGGCAGATAGCCCCGTTATGTAACCAACTGAGCCATAAGAAACATTCTTTTCGCCGAACGCTGAGGCGGCGAAAGAACTGTCTCAATAGACGCGCCCGCAAGATCCTCGGGACTTTTTAAGCGCAGCTCAATTTTTCGCTGTGCGTCGGAAGCTACGATCGCCCAGATCCGGTCGTTGTGGTTGTAGCTGATGAATGTCGAGTAGCGCACAGGCAAAAGATAGTGCAACTCTCCATTGATCTTCACCTAAGCCTCGTCGAGACACCGGCGCCGATAGGGGATGCCATTCACCGGCGACACGCGCTGTCTCCGGATATCGACTCTTCTTCACGGCATGCTCCTTCAGCATCAAGGGTCACATTACCGGAAAACTCTCATGCAAACCGGAGGAAGAAACAGGGAAGATGTCAAGGACCAGCAACGTGCGGCTCACGTGAACCGTCACGGTCGAGAATTTCGAACGGTTAAAAGTGGGCATGTCGCTCAAAGAGGTAGGCGCGCAGCGAGTTCACCGGACGTACGCTTCGCGCGCGATGCACGACTCACCCTTGTGTCGGAAGCATCTGTAGATTGGCCGGTACCGATTTCACCGATTGCACGCGTCAACCGGTAGAGGACGCGCGCGCCATAATCCTTCGCCAGTTCCATGGTTCCGACATATTCGAACTGGAACAGATGCGCGTCCTTCGCATCGATCAGGGCGGCAAACTGTTGTGTCGTGTAGATTGATCCTACAGGAACCCGCGGTTCGATGCGCGCCGCCAGAGTGACTTCCGTCCCATAATATGTGCGGCCCTGCTGTATCGGGTCAAAATCCTCATAGATCGGCCCGCAGTGAAGGCTGATCCGCATGCCGCCTTCTTCGGGAAGACCCGCCTTCTGCAGCAAAACCGGATCCAGCGCCGATTGAATTTCCAGGGCAATCAGCGCGGCTTCAACCGGCGTCCCGATCACGCAGTAGATCGCGTCACCCCAACTGTTTCGGCACCGGACCGCATCTCCATGTCTGTCAAGGACCGCGCCAATTGCGCCCATCACGAAATTTAGAAAGCCCGGTAAAAGCCGTTCGCTCAATTTCGAAAAGCCCGAGAAATCGGCAAAGATGATCGCGTGGATCGACCGGGCCGTCTGTTCCGCCACAATCTTTGGCTGAACTTGTTCAAGACTTGGACGATTCGGCGCAACAGCAATAGTTTTGTTGATGCCGTTTTGACTACGCCATTCTGAAACGTCTGCGGCGGTTCCTGCTATCGATGCGCCTAGCACCCCGTCCCATATCGCAAGCTGCACGGCGTGCGTCTGCATTGTCTTGGATCGCAATCGCGCCGTGCCCATCGCAAGCTTTGAACAATAGGCAAACTGGTGATCGTCAGCGATGAATGGCATTTGCGTGGCGAAGGTGACCGAAGCCGCCAGCGCGCGGACATGATCGTATCGAGGCAGCCATTCCTGGCCACCTTTTTTTACCGAGGTTTCGAGGAAATCATCTTCCGCAAATGGCAACACGATGTGAACCTCACCACCCCGTTCAATGACGGCTTCGGCAATCATCATGTCGGCACCACAGGCCAGCGACCCATAGGCGATCGATGATCCAGTTTCATCGAGCGCGCTCTCTATTTGTGACTCCAAGGCGCACGCACCGCTCCACTGGGCCGAAAACATATGGCCGCAAAAATGAAGGATGGGAGCCGGCCGGATTGCGGCAAGGATGTGCTCCTTCTGATCTGCGGCAATCGGGATTTGCGCCACTATGATGCCGATCTGGCGCGTGGTTGAAGCAAGGCCTCCGGGATTGGCATCGGGAAGGCGGCGGGCCGCCTTGAACGCGTCCACGGCTTCGGCATATTTGCCGCGCAGTAATTGCGCTTCTCCCAAAGTGGCGGCGGCAAAATAGTCCTTGGTCGCGACGATCTCCGGGCGACGGACGATCATGTCGGCCAAGGCGACTGCACGTTCGCGATCCCCGGCGAGGAACGCGGTGGTGGCTTCATTGATGCTCGAAAAATATCCGTCATCGAGCAGGCTGGCCTGGTGATATGTTTCGCTCGATTGCCGAAAGAGATCCGCCTGTTCCGCAGGACGAGCACGGAGCGCCAGATCCTTCAGCAACCGCGCCTTG
>JANLST010000424.1:0-1762 GCA_031362505.1 Sphingomonadales bacterium | reverse complement strand
ATCACCCCCTTGCTTAAACGCGAACCGTCACGCGCATGAAAGTAGCACGGATCGCGGTGCTGCCGTCGGTAGCGCTGTTCTGGGTCTTGGCAAGATCCAGCAGCTGCTGCAGCAGGTCGCTTTCTTTGTCATTCTTCTGGGCGGCGTCGAATGCATTCATGGTTGGGCCATAGAAGCGCCGGAATGACTCAATCATCTGTGCCGCAGTTTTGTCCGGCGCGATGAAAGAATAGACGTCCTTGACCATGGATATGCGGTCCTCGGCCACACCGGCCTGGGTGAAGCGCTCGATGATGTGCGGTTCCATGCCCCAGGTCATCGGGCTGATGAAGCCTTCCGGCGGCGGCGGAGTAAATGCCGAGCTGATTTTCAACAGTTGCGACACGAACGAGGTGGGGTCGTTGGGGATCCAGTTGCCCATTACGATGCGACCGCCCGGTTTTGTTACCCGAACCATCTCCCTGGCAACATCCATGGGTCTGGGAGCAAACATGGCGCCGAACATCGAAAGGGTCAGGTCGAAACTATGATCGCTGACTTCGTTGAGATCGCAGGCATCGCCTTCCTGGAATTGCAAGCGTCCGAGACCGAGCGCGGCAGCGCGCTTGTTGCCCGCCTCGACGAGGTTTCTGGCGATATCGATACCAACCACGTCCACGCCCATGCGCGCCAGTGGCACTGCCGTTGTGCCATCACCGCAGCCAAGATCCAGCGCCCGCAGTGGCGGCGTTAGCCCAAGCGATTGAACGACCGCTTCGCCGGACTGACGCATCGAGGCGGCAATCTCGGTAAAGTCACCTTTTTCCCACAGCGCCTTGTTCGGATTCATATGGATGTGCTCTCGTTTGATCGCAGTTAAACGTGCGCTTGCGCGATGCGCTGTCGAACCGATTCTAGTTGCCTTGGATGACCAACGTCGAGCATTTTCGATACGGCGAGCGCATTAACCCGCGATCCGCCTGCCGGGCTGGCAAATTGGGTAAACTGCCTGCAGGTTGTCCCGTTTCAATACACCACCCGTGGAAACAAGCATGGTCTACAAAATCGATCCGCGCAAAAACTGGATGGCGCTGGAGCAGCGTCTCGTGATCGAAACCGATCCCATCGTGCGGCGCAATATCGCCACCACCATCATGCACGCCAGGGCCGAGGCGGCGGCGGATTTCGATGCGCTGATGGCCACGGTCGCGGACAACGCCGCATACACCAGTTTCGCCGATGGCGATGCGGCCGCCAACAGTCCGCAAGGCAAGGCCGGTGTTGCCGCCTACTACAGGATGATTGTCGAATCGGGTTGTCATCACATTGAACACGCAGTCGAAAGAATCGTTGCTGATCGGTATGCGCTCACCACCGAAGGCAATTTGACGATGGCCTACCCGAGCGTCGTGTTATTGGCGATGGGGCACGCAGTCAGCGATGCGTATCCGTATTACCTGTATCAGGCTCGCCTGATGATTGTGTGGGAATTCGATGCCGCAGGGCTGGTCACCTGCGAGGATTCCTATGCGGCAGGAAACGGCTTCGCCGGTATTGCCGACCGGCCGTGCCGGCTGGATGAAATTTATCAGCTCTGAGTAATCGCGGCGCTACGTGATGATTGCCGCTGCCACGTCGCGTATCGCGGGCAAAGCAGCTTCATGCGCTACGCTCAGCTACGCAGTCGCAAACCCCGCGGGTCGTAAGCCGGTTCCCTGAGGATTCGCGCACGACGCGTCACGCCAATCACTTCCACCGTGAGTTCGGGCGCTGCCTCCGCGAT
>JANLST010000414.1:0-4704 GCA_031362505.1 Sphingomonadales bacterium | reverse complement strand
TGAAATTTGTCTGCCTGTCCATGTCCCAACCCTTTTTTGTTTGAGCGACTTCGATTGCAAGATGAACTGGAATCACGCTGCAGAAAAGCAATTTTTGAGGCTTTCGGTTTCCAGTCCGAATATGGCGGTCGACCATGCGGTCAAGGTGATCGTTATTCAAGCGCGCTGGACGCACAAGAGCCAGTCGGTTATGCAAAATCGGGGCTATCGAGAAAACCGATTGAGCGGCATGAATATCACCTTCCGGCAGATGCGCTACTTCCTGGCGGTGGCGGAAGCACGTTCAATTTCGGGCGGATCGGCAGTCATCAGAATTTCCCAATCGGCCGTCACCGATGCCATCCGGTTCCTCGAGGCCGAGATCGGGCATGCCCTGTTTGTCCGTCATGCAAAGGGCGTGACTCTCACGCGCGAGGGGCAGCAATTCCAGAGACAGGCCCGCAAGGTGATGGCGGCAATGGCAGATCTCAGGAGCGGAATCGGCAGTGGTGGCCCTCAGGTTGGCGGCGATCTTCTGATTGGCACCACACCGGTTGTCACCGGATATTTCCTCTCCGATCTCCTCGCGCGTTTTCGACAGGCCTTTCCTGACGTCAAGACGTCGGTCGTCGAGAACCGCACCGATTTCATCGAACACATGCTCGTCAACGGGGAGCTTGACCTTGCGATCCTGATCGTCCCCGGCCTGACCCGTCCTGAAGCGCTTGATCATGAAGTACTTTTGCGCTCGGAAATGCGCGTCTGGATGGCCCCGGGACATCGGTTTGCGGACAATGATACCATCAGCCTTTCTGACCTCGCGGCCGAACCACTCATCATGCTCGCCCGCGATGAATTGGCCCCTGCGTCCGCAAATGTCTGGAGTGGCCAGAAGTTCCAGGCACAAACTGCATTCCGAAGCTCATCGGTTGAAGCCGTGCGCGGATTGGTCGCGACCAATGGCGGCGTCGCCATTCTGCCAGACCTGGTATATCGGCCCTGGTCGCTTGAAGGAGACCGCATTCTGGCCAAGCGTACGCGAGAGCAATTACCAACGGTGAACATTGCCTTGGTCTGGCGGCGCTTGACCCACCACAGCGAGGCGGCAACAATGTTCATGGAAACCGCTCGCGGAGCCAAGGGTCAGCGCTAGGGCGTGATGACATTTGCTTGGTCGGGTTGACTTTTTGTGCGCTGCACCATAAATAGCCGTAGTGCTCGCATGCCGCGATCATCAAACAACACCGAGAATCAAAATGCGTCCCGCAATCTTCATGAGCCTGTTCAACGCCCTTTTCGCGCCGCGCATCAATCGCCGCTGAGTTGCAGGGGCTGCCTCAGGCGGTTCGCAGATACCAGTCATAGTCCAGCACCGGAATGGTTCCGAAAAACTGTTCCTGCTCTGTGCGTTTGACGATACTGAACATCTTGACGAACCGCTCACCGAGATAGTCTTTCATCAGGGCTGATTGTTCAAACCGCTCAACGGCCGAGAACCAGTTGCCCGGCATGGGTGGCGCATCGAATTCCGCTTCATAGCCATTGCCGGATACCGGCGCTCCCGGATCGAGCCTGTTTTCGATCCCGTGGCACATCCCGGCAAGCAAAGCCGCCATTGCGAGATACGGATTGGCATCGGCGCCGCCAATCCGGTGCTCGACATGCCGCGTCGGCGCGGGGCCCGCTGTCACGCGGAAACTGACGGTGCGGTTGTTGATCCCCCAGGTCGGTGCAACCGGTGCGTAGCTGTTTGCCTTGAACCGTCTGTAGCTGTTTGCATTGGGTGCAAAAATCAGGAAGGCATCGGCCATTGTCGCTTGCATCCCGCCAATGGCATTGCCCAGCAAAGGCGTCCCGGCAGGGTCCTCGCTGGCAAAAGCATTTCGACCCTCGCCATCGAGCAATGACGCATGAAGGTGCATGCCATTGCCTGCGCTGGTTTCGAACGGCTTGGCCATGAACGTTGCTTCCATGCCGTGACGGTTCGCTACCGATTTCACCATCCGCTTGTACATGATCGCCTCGTCGCAGGCTCTCAACGCGTCCGCCTTGTGGGCAAGCGTCATTTCAAACTGGCCTTGGCCATATTCGGAAATACCGGCCTCGAGAGGCAAGCCCTGGACATCGGCGTTGGCGTAAAGATCGTCAAAGAAAGGTCGAAAGTCGTCCATCTCCTGAAGCCCGTAAACCTGAATGTCGTGCGGTGTCTGTCCGGTCACGGGCGAGCGTGCGGGACTTGGCCGGCCATTCTTGCCGCGTTTTGCATCGACGAGATAGAATTCGAGCTCAACCGCCACGTCGGGCGTGTAGCCAAGGCCTGTCATCCGGTCGACCACGCCTCCCAGAACATGACGAGGATCCAGGTCATTTGGCGCGCCATCGAGCTCATAAAAGCCGGTCAGAAACTGCGCCGCCTTCGCTCCGGCCCAGGGTGTCGCAACTAGGGTGCCGGGGATCGGCCAGACCTGCCGGTCGGCATCACCATCTTCCCAGACGAGTCCTGTTTCGACCGTGTCACGCCCTGTTATGTCTACAATGAGAACCGAACCGGGCAGGAAGCGCCCAGACTTGTAGACGCCAAGAACCTCGTGCCTGCGCAATCTCTTGCCGCGCGGAACGCCGCACATGTTGGTGAAGATGACATCGATCGCATCAATTTCGGGATGCGCGGAAAAAAACGCCTCGGCCTCGGCAAGCGATGCGATCTGGAGTGAGGATTTCGCGGTCATTGAGTATCCATTTCCCTGGGTGTGGAATCAGTGTTGTTTCGGCTTGTGCGCTTGTCTGGCATCAGATTGAAGTGCCGTTCTTGTTGAGGATCTTCGCAACGGATTCATCGATCCGGCGGATCAGTCTGTCAACTTGATCGACTGTGGTTGCCGGACTCACCAGCATCATGTTGTGAAATGGCGCCAGCAGTATACCGCGATTGACCAGCATCAGATGGAGCAGTGCCTCCAATTCGTGATCCATCGCAATGCGCGCTTCGGTTCCGTTGCGAGGCGGAACCGGCGCGCAGACAATCTCGACGCGCGCACCCACATTGGTGACGTGCCACGGCAGTGCATGACGCGAAATGACGGCGTTCAAGCCTTCGACGAGTTGACCCGCCAGCCCGACCATATGGGTGTAGGCCGCCTCCGTCATCACCTGTTCCAGCATCGCCCGCATCGCAACCGTTGCAAGGGCATTTGCCGAAAGCGTGGTGCCGATGCCGGAATGACCCGCTGGAAGCGCTTCACGCGCGGCTGTCATTCGTCGGGCCAGTTCGGCGCTGAAGCCGAAAGCAGCGCATGGAACCCCGCCTCCGATCGACTTGCCAATCACGAGCATGTCGCCAGCCGGTCCATGCGTCCCGCTATGCCCGCTCCAACCTGACGAAATTGTGTGGGTCTCGTCCCAGATGAGCACGGTTCCAGTGCGGAAAGTCGCTTCGCGCAGATGCGCAAGAAACCCCGGTTCAGGCAGGATCATGCCGCAATTGGTCATGACCGGTTCGGCAAGGACACAGGCAATGTCCCCGGCTGCCAGTGCCGCATCCAGCGCAGCCCGATCATTGAATTCCACAACTGATGTCGTCTTGGTGAGGTCGGTCACCTGCCCCAAAAGGCTTCGTCTTGTTTCCGCGACGCCATCTCGCAGATCGACAAAGACATCATCGACCGCGCCATGATAGCACCCGTTAAAGATGAGGATCTTGTGGCGTCCCGTCACCGCCCGACACCAGCGGATGACCGCTCGATTGGCTTCCGAAGCGGTCGTGGTAACCTGCCAGAAGGGAAGGCCAAACCGCGCTGCAAGCAGATCGCCGACACGCTCGGTCTCTGCGATCGGCAACATGGTGCTTAACCCGATTGCCGACTGCCTCGCCAAAGCCTCGACCACCGGTTGCGGAGAGTGGCCAAACATTGCGGCCGTGTCCCCCAGACAAAAATCGTCAAGCATCAGGCGATCAACCGTCGTCAATTGCGCGCCCTTTGCCTCTGCAACGACAAGCGGAAACGGGCTTGGCCAATCGCGCATCCAGTGGAAGGGCACGCCTTCATGCCAATTCCGTGCCCGCGCGAGCGCATATGCGGCTGACTTGGGAGCATGCGCTTTGAAATGTGCCGCCTCATCCCGGTGCAAGGCGGCCAGACGGTGCCGATCTATCACAGCCGGTCCCTAACCGCATACCAGATCAGGCCAAGTGTGGCGAGCGGACGTTGTAGCAGTTTTCCACCGGGAAACCGGCTATGCGGGAGGTTCGCAAACAGATCGAACCGCTTTGCATGTCCTGTCATCGCCTCGACAATCAACTCTCCAGCGAGTGTCGTGAGCAAGGCCCCATGACCTGAAAAGCCTTGTGCAAAATAGCAGTTTCCCTGGCGACCGAAGTGCGGGAGCCGGTTGGCCGTTACCGCCACGGCTCCACCCCAGCCATAATCGATCGGGACGCTCTCGAGCGATGGAAAGAGCTGTATCATATACTGGCGGACGAAGCCACCAATGTCGGCTGGAGGGCGCTGACTATATTTTTCGCCCCCGCCAAAGATCAGCCGCCGATCCGCCGAAAGGCGGTAGTAGTTCAACACGAACCGGCTGTCCGCCACTGCGACATTTCCTGGCAAGATGGCCGAAGCCAGATCGTCGCCAAGGGGCGCAGTCGCGATATTGTAGTTCATAATCGGTACCGTATGACGCCCAAGTTCGAGAACCAGATCGCCTGTCCAGCTATCGCAGGCA
>JANLST010000412.1:0-8686 GCA_031362505.1 Sphingomonadales bacterium | reverse complement strand
CAAAAAGGCAGTACCGCTCGCAATAATCAGCGCAACGACTAGCAGGACAATCTTCTTTGCATCCATGATGCCAAACCCCCTGGTTTACAGGTAAAACCCAACTGAAATCGTCTTCACCCAAATTGGTTAAGATTTCGTTCGTAGATTGCCAAAAGTCCGGCGAGCGAAATGGCGAGTCCATAAGGAATCTCCAGCGGCGCCTCGGATTTTGACAGTTTGTGACGGATCAGCATCGCCACGGTAAGGACGCCTCCGGCCAGCGACATGACAATCGCCAGTCGCAACATGACGAGTCCCGGGAACCACAATGCGAGACCTCCGAGCAGCTTTACGTCTCCGCCGCCCATCGCACCCATCGCGAACAGTCCGGCACCAATGGCAAAGACGAAGACGGCGATTCCGACCTGGAGTGCAATATCCGGCCACCAATTGAGACCGGTCGCCCACCAATAAAGAGGCGCGGTCACCGCAATCGTGGCGGTAAGCCAGTTATCAATACTGCGTCGCTGCCAGTCGGTGACAGCCCCTACAAGCAGGAGCAGCGCCAATAAGCAAAGAAGCACAAATTCCGGTGTTTCGATCGTCATAAGCCTGTGCCATTAGAGGCAACCACTTACGAAAAAGTAACCATCGGCATGACTTCTTCTCTCAGCTTACGGCGCAGCTATCCTTCAGGATCAAGGATTGAGAGCGTGCCCGCGCGAGATGGATGGATGGTCCGCAGTTTTGAATGGCCGGCGGAAGGGGAAGCCCGCGGCTCGATCCTTTTTCAAGGCGGGCGCGGGGATATAATCGAGAAATATCTTGAAGTGTTCGATCACTGGCATCGCGAAGGATGGAGTGTCTCGGCGTTTGATTGGCGCGGTCAAGGCGGTTCGGGGCGGATGGCAGCGGACCCGCATGTCGGGCATTGTCTCGATTTTGGCGTCTGGATCGATGATCTGGCTGCCTTTTTTACCGATTGGCAAGAGCGGATGCCCGGGCCGCATATTGTGATGGGCCACAGCATGGGTGGGCACCTGGTCCTGCGGGCGCTGTCAGAAGAACGAATCGCACCGGACGCGGCGGTCCTTGTCGCGCCGATGCTCGGTTTTGAGACCAAACCCTTGCCACTTCGCCTCGCTGCTTGGCTGGTGCGGCAACTGTCCAGAGTATGGCCGGAGCGCGCGGCATGGAAAGTCAATGAAAGACCTGCGCCGCGCGGGACTTCGCGCCAGCGTTTCCTGACCCACGACAAGGATCGCTACAGCGACGAGCTTTGGTGGAAGAACGAGAAACCCGAACTTGAGCTTGGTCCGCCGAGCCTCAAATGGCTTGAACAGGCCTATGGATCGGTACTCAAGTTGCGCCAACCCGGTGTCGTCGAACATATTTCAATACCTATGCTGGTGCTGGGCACGAAGGGCGATCAGTTGGTCAGCCCTGCCGCCATCCCGCAATTCGCCGCGCGGTTGCCCCACTGCACGCTCAAGATGTTCGATCCGGACGTCGCGCATGAAATATTGCGCGAACGAGATGGGCCACGCGATGAAGCGATCGCCCTGATCGATTCGCTTCTGAACAGCATCAAGGCAGGCGCATGACAGATTTTGATGTTGCAATCATCGGCGCGGGCATGGCCGGGGCAAGCCTCGCTGCCGAATTGGCAGATGACATGTCGGTCGTGATATTCGAATCGGAAGCGCAGCCGGGCTATCACGCAACCGGCCGTTCCGCGGCATTCTGGCACGAAACCTATGGCGGACCCATTATTCAGCCGCTCTCAAAGGCATCGCTTGGCTGGCTTTCAAAGCCTCCGCCCGCACTTGGAGCGGAAACATTTCTCGCGCCACGCGGCGCGATTACGCTTTGCCGCGAAGATGAACGTGCGAAGCTCGAATCATTTGCCGATTCCTTTGCCTCCAACGGGCTCAGCTTTGAATGGCTCGATCGTATTGGGCTCGAATCGCATTGCCCGGGATTGCGACCTGAATGGACACAAGGCCTTCGCGAACCGGATTGCGCGGATATCGACGTGGCCGGAGTGCATCAGGCATTCCTCAAATGTGCCGCGCGATCCGGAGCCACGTTGCACTGCAACGCTGGCCTCATGACGGCAAGTCGCGCGGACAAGGGCTGGGCACTCGAAACAAGAAAGGGGTCATTTTCCGCAGGTATCATTGTAAACGCTGCCGGTGCATGGGCGGATCAAGTTGCGATATGCGCCGGGGTGAAGCCGATCGGAATTTCGCCGTTCCGACGCACAATGGTGCAACTAAGATTTGACCGCGCGATCCCAAGAACCTTACCTCTGACCATTGACGTCAACGGCCAGTTCTATTTCAAATCGGATGGTGCAGATGGTGTTTGGTTGAGCCCGCACGATGAAACTCCCTCACCGCCGACCGATGCCGCACCTGACGAACTGGACGTGGCGATTGCCATTGACCGGCTGGAACAGGTTGTCGAATGGCAAGTGCGACAGGTCACACACAAATGGGCAGGCTTGCGCAGTTTCGCGCCCGATCGATTGCCAGTCTATGGTTTCGATGTCGACGTGCCGGGATTTTTCTGGTTTGCCGGGCAAGGCGGTTTTGGAATCCAGACAGCACCCGCCGCCGCCAAGATCGGTGCAAGTATTTTAACCGGCAAAAGCGCCGATCCAATGGTCGAGCATATTGACGTGGGACGCTACGCGCCCAAACGCTTCACTTGACGGTTGTAATTTCAGCCGAGCCCGAATTCTGGACGTTCTCGATGCACTTCATCGCACCAGCCTTTGAAGCGTAGCCTTCGCTGGCCGTCGCAAGAATGTTGCCGTTGGCGTGACGCAGTCGCCACCGATGCTCACCCTTTTTATCCTTGTACACCTCGAACTTCATAATCCGACTCCTGACAATGGAGTCGCAAGTTATGCACTGCCTGCCTGAGCAATCAAGGCCGCATCGCTCGCCAGCGTGTCTGCGCGTTCATTGTCTGCATCGCCTGAATGGCCCTTCACCCAAACCCACTCGATCTGGTGTCGCTGGGTTGCAGCAAGAAGCTCTTGCCAAAGCTCGGAATTTTTAACCGGCTTCTTGTCCGAAGTGCGCCATCCATTGCGTTGCCAACCGTGAATCCAGCGCGTGATCCCATCCTTCACATAAACGCTGTCAGTAACCAGGGTAACATTGCAGGGGCGGCTTAGCGCCTCAAGGCCGCGAATCGCTGCGGTGAGTTCCATCCGGTTATTGGTCGTGTGCTTCTCGCCGCCGGAAAGCTCTTTCTCTCGTGTGCCGGAACGAATGACCACACCCCATCCGCCAGGACCCGGGTTGCCCTTGCAGGCCCCGTCCGTAATCACTTTCACCTTCGAAAGCTCACTCATGAGGCTGCGTAGTGATCAAGGCGACGGAGAAAGGCGAGCGGATCCTTGCGCGTCACCAGCGCATCGGCGGGCGTATTCAACCAATCCCATGCTCGTGTCAGAAGGAAGCGCAGGCAAGCGCCGCGCGCAAGGATGGGAAAGGCAGCCCGCTCCGCATCGCTCAACCCGAAGGATTCCTCGTAACCCGCAAGGAGCGCGTCACCTACGGCTGGATTGAAGCCGGTGCCATCCATCTCGAAGCTCCATGCCGCATGTGTCACTGCAACATCCCAGGCGCGGATTTCGGTGCAGGCGAAGTAGAAATCAATCAGTGCACCAACCCTGTTTCCAACCATCAACACATTGTCGGGAAAAAGATCGGCATGAATTACGCTCTTCGGAAGATCTGATGGCCAGTGGGTATTGAGGAAGGTGCACTCCTTTGCCACGCGTTCCCTGAGGCCAATCTGGATGGCGTTGAGATCGTCCCCACAGCGATCGGCCAACTCAAACCAGCCCTCCAGGCCAAGGCTGTTAGCGCGATTCATTGGAAAACTGGCAGCGGCCTTGTGGACTTGTCCCAAAGCCACGCCGACGGCGCGGGCTTGTGGCGCGGTTGGATGTGAAACCGAGACACCCGACGCAAATTCGATCAGCGCGATGAACTTGCCATTCCACATTACCGTTCTGCTGCCCTCACTTGTGTGGCGCGCACGCGGCACCGGACAGCCATCGTCCGCAAGGTGGTCGATCAGCGAGAGGAAAAAGGGCAAATCCTTGGCGTCTACCCGTTTTTCATAAACGGTCAGGATGAAGCGGCCAGCCGATGTTTCGACCAGATAGTTGCTATTTTCGACACCCTCGGCAATGCCCTTGGTCGACACGAGTTCACCAGCGCCAAAGGCACGGACAAGGTCGGCCATGTCCTCCGCCGCGATATGCGTATAGACAGCCATTGCGTCAGGCGCCGTTCAGTTGGCGAGGGGCAGGACGTGCATTCATTGGGTCCAGCCCCGTAATGGACGGATTTGTCTGGCGCAATTCACTTGATTGCATTGGGTAAACCCGCTTGTCTGTCATCATGCGTCTTTCTGTTGGTCCTCGCCGAATAGTGTTGCTGCTTGGTGCGGTCATCCTCCTGGTCCTTTTTGGCGCCTATCTTGAACGAAAAGCGATCACCAGGCGCTTCGCCGATGCCGAACTGGCGGCTCGGAAGATCAATGCCAAGTATGAATTGAAGTCGATCGGTCCGCGCGTGCAGCGGATAGAAAATATTGTTCTGGGCGATCCGAAGTCACCGGATCTGACGGCGGAATGGGTAGAAGTGCAACTTGGACTTGGTCTGTCTGGCGTTAGCGTGAGAAGGTTGCGCGCAAGTGGAGTGCGGCTCAACGGGCGATTGGCAAACGGCAAACTGAGCTTTGGCGCACTGGATCGGCTCCTCCCTTCGCCGAGCAACGAACCTTTCAGCCTGCCTGACATGGATGTTGCGTTGGTCGATACAGCTATGCTGATCCACACAGATTTTGGCGACATTGCCGCGCGTATCGATGGCCAAGGCAATCTCGCCAGCGGCTTTGTGGGAAATGTCCAGACCAAAGCTCCGCTGATCCGTGCAGCGCAGTTTCAGGCAACGGATGTTGCGTCCCGGCTCAAGGTTTCGACAATTCGGAGACGAATTGAATTCAGCGGGCCGCTGACGATTGGCAGGTTTCTCGCCGCACGAAATGCGCTGGGTCCAGTGTCGCTTCAGATAAGGGCGGCTTCAAACGAGTCCTTAACAACTGTTGGGGCTAACTGGGCCATGTCCGCTGCGGTTGAAAAACTGGTGTTCGGCGCAGCGAAGCGAATTCAGGGGGAAGGCAAGTTCGACCTTGACCCGGACGGTCAGCGTCTCTCGGCGAGGCTTCAGATCGATGGAGCAAGGCCGGGGCCTGATGCGCAGGCTTGGCTGGAAGCGGCACTCCCGCAAAGCGCTGGTACGCCGCTGGAACCGCTGAACCGTCAGCTTCGCCGATCGTTTGCCATGCTCGAAAAGGGAAGCGTGGCAACATTGCCTGTCGAATATCGTTCGTCGGATGGACAGCGTACGCTGCTTGTAGGGCCGCCGACAGTGCTTGCGTCTTCGGGCGCCCGGTTCGTTGGAAGCGGTCGCGGGTTGGTCATACCGCTTGATCGCGGACAGGCCAGTTTTGATGGCGTTTTCGGACTCTCGGGGGGAGGGTTTCCTGCGGGTACCGTCCGGTTGGCGATGACCAATAGCGCTTGGGTCGGCACCGCGAAATTTCAGCCTTATAGCGCAGATCGCGCCCGGCTGGTGCTGACCCCTGTCGAATTCCGCTACTCGAAAGCGGGACTTGGCTTGCGGACACTGGCGCTGCTCGATGGGCCACTAGGCGGTGGACAGATTTCGGGATTGAAGGTTCCGCTCGTGTTTCGGCCGGGGCGCGTTCCGCTCGCGGGCTGTTTCGTGCCCGGCTTTCAGTCGCTTGACATTGGAGGGCTGCACTTGGCTCCTGCCTCGTTCAGGACATGCGTTTCTGGCAATGAAGCGCGCACGGCCTCGATTCGGCTCACAGGGCGCCTTGGGTCCTCGCCGATCCAGATTGCTGCCAATAGCACCCGTGTCGGTTTTTCACGCGGTGACTTTGCGATTGCGGGGGTTGCGGGGACGCTTGGGGATATACAGCGGCGCTCGCTTTTCAAACTTGACAGCCTTTCGGGAGTTTTTGCAAAATCGGCAGCTAAAGGCCTGTTTTCAGGCGCTTCTGGCGAGATTGGAAATGTCCCGCTGAAAATCTCGCAAGGCCGGGGAAGTTGGCAGTATGCCGCAAACATACTCCAACTGAAGGGTGGCCTCAGGGTTGCCGACCAGGCTGCCGATCCTCGCTTCAATCCGCTCGTATCGGATAATTTCTCGCTCCGATTATCTGACAATCATATTCATGCGACCGGTATTGCGCGCGAACCCAAGACAGCAGCACAGGTGGCTGTCATCGATATCGAACATGATCTGTCGTCCGGATCGGGTCGGGCAATACTTGACGTTGACGGTTTGACCTTCGGCCAGACCCTCCAGCCCGAAATGTTGACCAGCACCACGCTTGGCGTGATCGCCAATGTGGTTGGCAAGATTGACGGCCAGGGGATTATACGCTGGACATCTGACGGAGCCTCAAGCTCGGGAACCTTCCGCACCGACAATCTCGACCTGGCGGCGGCATTTGGCCCGGTCACAGGCCTCAAAGGCGAAATTGCCCTGTCGGACCTGCTGGGTCTGGAAACCGCAGCCGGGCAAAGCGTTCGTATTGCATCGATCAATCCGGGCATCGCAGTGCTCGATGGCACAATCCGATACCAGCTCTTGCCCGGGCTCAAGGTGAGGATTGAGGGAGGGCGCTGGCCGTTCGCCGGCGGATGGTTGATCCTTGAACCAACCATGTTCGATCTTTCACAAGCGGCCGAACGCCGGCTCACCTTTCGTGTCGAAGGCTTGGATGCCGGGCAATTCATCAACCAGCTCCAGTTCGAAAATATTGATGCGACCGGGATTTATGACGGCACATTGCCGATGATCTTCGACGAACATGGCGGAAGGATCGAGGGCGGGCGTCTCGTCGCGCGCAGTGGCGGCGGCACGCTGGCCTATGTCGGCGAAATCTCCAACCAGAACCTTGGAACGATGGGCCGCGTTGCCTTCGACGCGCTCAAATCGATCAAATATGACCGGTTGAGCATCGATCTGGGCGGTCCGATTGACGGTGATGTTGTCACACGGATCAGCTTTGCCGGCGTCAATCAGGCGCCGATCCAGGGCGTCCGGGCAAAACTGCCTTTCCCGATCCGCATCACGGGCCTCACCAATTTTCCCTTCATTTTCAACGTGACGATAACCGCGCCTTTCCGCAAACTGTTCGACATGAGCCGCACAATCAGCGATCCTTCGCTCCTGATCGAGCGACTCAACCCGAATTTGCAGCGGATTGGTCCGGCAAAAACCATTCAGCCTTCAGAAAGCGCACCTGTGAGAAAAGAGCGATGATATTGACGACGATGCGATCAGGCGGTTACGCCGGGGCCATGAAACAGCTCGCCACCCTTTTTAGTGCCGCAAGCATAGCGGTCTGCGGAGGGTGCGTGCAGGTACAGGCACCCGACAAACCGATCGAAATCAACTTGAATGTCAATATCAGGCAAGAGGTGGTTTACAGCCTGAAACAGGACGCAAACGATCTTATCAAGGATAACCCGGAGTTGTTTCCGAAATGACCAAGAAGACGAAAATCATTGCTGGTATCGCCGCAGGCGCCCTCCTCCTCGCAGGGGCCGGTCTCGCCATCGCGCAATCGGCCGGGCTTGTCTCGGGAGCATTGGCTGACGGCTCGGTGGGCGAGCAAGCCGACGGCTATCTCGGGATCAAGGGCTCAGCCTCGGGCGAGCTTCGCGCCGAAGTGGACGCGATCAACATCAAGCGCCGCGCGGCTTACACCCAGCGTGCCGCCCAAAAGGGCGCGACCGTAAAGGAAGTGGCAGCCGCCGTCGGCTGTGAAACGCTGGCGACGCGTGTGGCTAGCGGCCGGGCCTATTTGCTTCCCGATGGTGTATGGCGCGTGAAGGGCACCGCCCCGATTTCGCTGCCTGCCTATTGCGCGGGTTAGCGAAGCGCGCTGTTTCAATAGAACCGGCAATTAACACCAGCGGGGCTTGAGCTGCGGATACAAAAGCGACTCTGACCAACCAGATTTCCCTTGACGTGAACGTCAACTTGCGGCTTCGATCGTCAGACGAACTCCCCGTACAAAGGAAGCCTGCAATGTCGCTCGATGTCCTCGCCCGCACCGCTTACAACGAAGACCATGAGGCCTTCCGCCAGACGGTGCGCCAATTCCTGCTGAAGGAAGTCGCGCCAAACGCGGCGCAATGGGATGAGGATGGGATCGTGCCCAAGGCGCTCTGGCCTAAGGCGGGCGAACTTGGGCTGCTGTGCCCGACGGTGCCCGAAGCCTATGGCGGGCTGGGGCTCGACTTTGGCTATAACGCGATTGTCGACGAGGAATCGGCCTATCATGGCGGCGTCGCTACCGGCTTTTCGCTCCAGTCCGATATCGTGGCGAACTATCTCATTTCCTATGGCTCGGAAGAACAGAAGAAACAGTGGCTGCCAAGACTGGTCTCGGGCGAGACGATCACCGCAATCGCGATGACCGAACCCGGCACCGGTTCCGACCTTCAGGCGATGCGGACGACGGCGAAGAAAGATGGCAATCACTACGTCATCAACGGATCGAAAACCTATATCACCAACGGCCAGAATGCCGATTTGATCCTGGTCTGCGCAAAGACGGACACCGATGTGCAACC
>JANLST010000381.1:0-11752 GCA_031362505.1 Sphingomonadales bacterium | reverse complement strand
GCAAGCCGGCTTCGGGAATTCGCCGGGTTGCGAACGAGCCAATGACAATGCCGGGAATCGAGCCCAGCAACAAGCCGCCAAGCAAGGGCAGGTTGACGGTTCCCATGAACAGATAGCCGATGCCGCCGACAAGGGTCAGGGGAATGGCGTGGACGATGTCTGTCGCCACCAGTTTGCGAGCGTTCATCCGCAACGGATAGAGACACAGGATCATTGTGACGCCCAGCGCGCCTGCGCCAACCGAGGTCAGGGTCACAAGCACGCCAAGCACGGCACCGGCAAGGATTGTCAGGGGCGCTTGAATATTCAGTGCTTCGTGCCCAACATCGCGCTGGTAATTTCGGCTCCATTCGACAAACCGGTGGCGGAACAGCGTCGCAATGCTGGTCATGATCAGCACCCAACCGAGCGTATGGAGGATCAATCCGTCCTTTATCTGGCCGATATCGCTAAATGCCAAAAACAAAAGAGTCATGATTGCGGCAGGCAGGCTGCCCATGCAGAGTCGCTTCAACACCTGGAAATCCACGCCGCCGTGACGGTGGTGGACAACGCCACCGACCGACTTGGTAATTGCCGCGAACCACAGATCGGTGCCGACGGCGGTGGCGGGTGCGACGCCAAACAGCAGAATCATGATTGGCGCCATCAAGGACCCACCGCCGACCCCGGTGATCCCCACCAGCATGCCGACCCCGAATCCCGCGATCGCATTCAGCCACATGCCATGCCAGCCCTTGTCTTGCTCGTGGTGTCAGTGACTAAGGCCTGATTACCTTGCGTCGAAGCACAATGCGCTTGTGCATTGATAGCTGGGCTTGGAGCGGGCGACCAGAGGGTATCAGGCGGGACTGATCGCAGGCAGCTTCTGCCCCACCGATGCAGGGAGCCAACCAATGATAGATGCCCGCACAGTGTGCCAAAAAGCCGACAACAAGAGCAGCGCCGATCCGATGACAAACGCCGCCAGCGCAACATTGAGGCTAATTGCTCCAAACTCGCGGAACAATGCGATGATCGCATAGACCACATAGCCCAGAGCTGACACCAGCAGCGCGCGACGATCCACGGCCAAGGCAATCAGACCCATGCCAACATACAGCGCAACGACGATGAGCGCCTTGCCGATTCCCGGCTCGCCTTGAAGCAGGCCCAGCATGGCAAAGATCGAGTGGGCTATCATCGGCGCTGCAAGAAGGTGCAGCCAGAATGCGACGTCGGAACGACGGGTGGTGCGAGTGGTGTCCGACATGTCCCAGCGCATCGCAAAAGCAAATACGCCCAGTCCGAGAAAAAAGAGGACAGGATAGATCACGCGTTCGATTGTTTGGCCACCGACTGCGGCCAACAGCAGTGAAAGAGTGACCCCGACAAGTGCCACGGCTCCCGCAGCCACAGTGATCGGAACCTGGAATCGCCGCCAGTGCAACCAAGCCGCTCCAGCGGAAACGGCCGCACAAGCCGCCATGATCGCAGCGCCCGCACTATCGCCGGTTTCGAGTCCCCCCTCACCAAGAATTCCGGTGGTGAGCGTGCCGAATACGCCGCCAACAAACGAAAGCAGGAAAACAATACTGGGGAGGGCCAGGCGCCTCACCTTGGTAAAATATTCAGCCAAGCCCCAGGATAGCACGGCGACTGTTGCCGCACCGACAGCCGGGTGAAGCTCGCCACCAAGCCACGCACCGCCCACAAGTAGCAGCACGCCAGCAATCGCGACAAAGATGTCATTGAACCCTGACAGAAGCCGGAAATTCTCTTCATCGACCATCGATGTCGCGTTTTGGGCGGCAACATGCGCGCGCAACGCGACCACGGCTTGTGGGCTCAGAACGCCGGCGGTCACCGCCGATTCGAGATCTGTTTCGCTATACATTATTCAAACTCCTCCTGTTGGACAGGAGTTTGGCATAACTGTGTTAGCAATGCAATACAGTTATTTTCCCTGAATGCGAGCGAATGCGGCCATTGACTGTTCGGCCCCTGATTGCGGAACCGTTTCACCGGTGCGATCGCTGATTTCGGCCCAGTGCGCAGCCACCGCCTCCACCGTCCGCTCGCCTTCCGGCAAGGCAACGCCTCGGGTCAGCGTCACGTTTGCCGTATGGAAGAAGCCACCACCCGCACCGACGATGGCATTGGAAGGGGAATCTTCCGAGACCAGAAAAAGAGCGGCGGGCACGACATTGACCGGGTCAAATGTCTTGAACGCTTCAGGCGGGAAAATGTCGTCTGTCATGCGTGTCGCAGCGATTGGCACCAGAGTATTGACCTTGATGTTGTTCTTCGCGCCTTCGAGATAGAGCGACTTGGTGAAACCGGCGAGGCCAAGTTTGGCCGCGCCATAGTTGGTCTGTCCGAAATTGCCGTAAAGTCCGGTGGACGATGCTGTCATCAGGATACGACCGTAATTTTGTTCGCGCATCATGTCCCAAACCGCCTTGGTGGCGTTGGCAGAACCAAGCAGATGGACCCTAACCACCAGCTCGAAATCCGCCATCTCCATCTTGGCGAAGCTCTTGTCGCGCAAAATGCCGGCGTTGTTGATCAGGATGTGCACCGCGCCCCAGGCCTCCTTCGCCTTGGCCGCGAGCTCGACCATCTGGCCATATTCAGCAACATTGCCGCCGTTTGACATCGCTTCGCCGCCGGCCGCCCTGATTTCCTCGACAACCTTGAGAGCCGCATCCGAATGGCCCGTGCCATCGCGCGCGCCGCCAAGATCGTTGACGACCACTTTCGCTCCGCGACGCGCCAGTTCAAGTGCATATTCACGTCCAAGACCACCGCCTGCTCCGGTGACGATTGCAACTTTTCCGGCAAAACTGATGGTCATGATTGCTGCTCCACTGCATTTCGATGCGCGCTGATTAGCGTCTGAATCTGCGCATGCAAGCGCAGAGGCGGAGAGCTACGGCGAGGCGCGCTGGGTGAAAGGATGTTAATGCCCTCGACATTTGAGTTCAACCGCGCTTTATCGCCTTGGCGAGTATCGCAGGCGGGGTTTTCCAATGAGTGACGAGCAGCCAGACCAGCCGAAAGGAACAGATCGCCGTCGGGTGCTTGTGCTCGGCGCGGTTGGGGCTTCGACAGTCCTTACCATTCGCCCTGCGCTCGCTGCGACGGTGACGTCGGTCATGAACTGTCAGATTCCCGTTCCTGATCCGGGGAGGAGCGGAAACTATATCGCGGCTGATGGCAAGCTCGTTCCTCCAGGAACCGAGGGCGCATTTGCCCCGGCAGGGCGCCCGTTCACCGGTGAGGAAGTGAAACGCGCGCTGAACGGCAGCACGCTACCCGGGACCAGCACGTCCGAGAGCCAGGCCTATATCAACTATATTCGCCGCCTTCAGGCCGGGCAAAGCGGCTTTACCTGCTACGCATCGCTACAGATGCCGCGCTGAGCGGGGTTTATGGACGATCTTCTTATTGCGGCCGTTCTTCCGGGACAGTATCGGATCGTCACGTTTGATGGGCTGGCGGCAATCTATCATCGCCGTTCCGGTCAGACGCATATTGTGTCGGAGCCTTTGCCTGAAATCCTGTTGGCGCTGGAAGATGGCCCACTAACGCCAGAAGGACTGCTAGCCCGTCTGTCGGTTGATGCAGCGATCAGCGTCGAGAGCGATCCAGGCGATGAGCTTGTCGCGCGAATTTCCGAGCTCGAAGCCATCGGTTTGGTCCGGCGCGCATGAGGCACAGTATTGCGCTTAGCATCGGGCCAAGACATTTTAGGATCGGGAGTGACTGGCGGGCGCCGATCACTGCTCTTGAGGCTTTGTATGCAGCCTATCCGCAGACGAACGACGCAATCCCGCATTTTACTGTCCGGCTGGAGACGACCAGCCTGCTTCGTCGGTGGGTTCGGCCTCAGGTTGCGATCCGGGGTGACTTTACGTTGCCCGATGCCTTGCCGGTATCGCTCGCCCATGGCTTGATCGCTGCGGAAATGGGCATGAATCTTCAGATGGCGTTGGGCGAACGCCGCTTCCTGCTGCTGCATGCATCAAGCGTAGAGCGGGATGGTCGGGTGTTGATCATGACTGGCGAATCAGGTTCGGGGAAATCCACCCTGTCAGCGATGCTCGGGCAACGGGGATGGCGTTTTCTTGGCGACGAGTTCGCCTTGATCGATCCCATGAGCGGTCTGGTGCACCCCTTTCCCCGACCAATCAGCCTCAAGAATACGTCCATTTCCGAGGTGCAGCGGTTTTTTCCAAAGGCGCAGTTCGGACCACTGATAACTGGAACACCCAAGGGGGATCTGTGCCACATGGTGCCGGACATGGCCGCGATTGCGACGATGAACGTGCCCGCTCCGCCAGCGCTGATCCTCTTCCCGCGCTTTGGCCATGCCGCCGATACGCGCGACGTCGGGCAGAGCGAAGCATTTGTCAGGCTGACACAGGCCTCGACCAACTATGTGGCCCTCGGCGAACCAGGCTTCGACGTCTTGACCAAGCTGATCACCAGCCTCCCTGCAAAGGCTATCGATTATCCGGATACCGAAACGGCGCTGAAATTGGTGGAATCACTTTGGTGATGGACGCTCGCCATCTGACCAAGGCGCTGTCCGAACCGTCCTATGTGCTCGGGCTCGACGCCAGGCGCTGGACCGCGCTGCTCGCAATGGCGCATGCCGAGCGGCTTTCCGCGAGCCTTGCATGGCGCCTCGACGGATTGCCGCTCCCGGAAGAAGCGGCAGCGATCCTTGGCGAAGCGCGACAGGCGTCCGAAGTGCAAAGGGTGCAGGCGTTGTGGGAAGCTGAAATGGCAAAGCGGGCCTTTGCGCCACTTGGTATCCCGGTAATCCTGCTCAAAGGAACGGCCTTTACCGCGGCAGGGCTTGATGCCGCACGCGGTCGGCAAATTGGCGATCTCGATATTCTTGTGTCGCGTGACCGACTGACCGAGGCGGAGCAGGCGTTGCTCGGCGCAGGCTGGGAATGGGTCAAGCCCGATCCGTATGACGATCATTACTACCGCACCCATATGCATGAGCTGCCGCCGCTCATTCATCGTGATCGGGACCGGATGATCGACGTCCATCACACGATCCTGCCGCTGACGGCAAGAGTGCGGCCGGATGCCGCAGCCCTGATCGAGGCTGCGGTGCCGCTTGGCAACGGCCTTTTCACGCTGTCGCCAGAAGACATGCTGATCCACGCCGTCGTGCATCTTTTTGCCGATGGCGAGCTTGCGGGGGGATTGCGCAACCTGTGGGATATTGACCGCCTGATCCGCGAGCACAGCGATACCGGGGATTACTGGCAGCGGCTTCGCGCGCGATCGGCACTGCACGGCACGACGCGCCATCTTTCGCGTGCGTTGCGGCTGACACATCATCTGTTCGACACACCGGTCGATCCTTGGCTGGCCTGGGAAGCGCGGCACGGCGATGTTTTCTATCTCAGCCGTCTCCTTGCACGAAATGGTTGGGGTCAGGAGACGCGCAAGATCCTCCGTTTCGCGTTTTATGTTCGTTCGCACTGGATCCGCATGCCGCCACTCAAGCTGGCGCGGCACCTCTGGACGAAATGGCGTAAAGGAGATGCGCGCTAGTTCTGGAAACTCCAACGATTTGGTGGCAAGGACAAGACATGAGCAACAGACCTATTGCCGCCATCATCCTTGCCGCCGGCAAGGGCACGCGCATGAAATCCGACCTGCACAAGGTGCTTCACCCGATCGCGGGCAAGCCGATGCTGATGCATTTGCTGGCCAGTGTCGAAGCACTTGCCCCGGCGTACAAGGTCGTCGTCGTCGGTAGCGGCAAGGATCAACTCGAGGCGGCGCTGGCCGGAACCGGCTGCGCGCTGGCGGTGCAGGAGCCCCAGCTTGGCACAGGCCACGCAGTCCAGCGGGCCGAAGAAGCGCTGGGCGGGTTCGATGGCGATGTCCTGATCCTCTATGGTGATGTGCCGCTGGTTCGCGCGGAAACGATGCGGGCGATGCTCGATCGTTTGAACGAGGCCGATGCCCCGCCTGCGGTCGTGCTCGGCTTCCGCCCGGTCGATCCCGGTGCCTATGGCCGGATTGTGTCGGAGGATGGGCGGACAATCGCCAAGATGGTCGAATTCAAGGATGCCGATGCCGCCGAGCGCCAGATTGACCTGTGCAATTCCGGGCTGATGGCGGTGCGGTCTAAGGATCTGTTCGCGCTGCTGGCCGAAGTCGGCAACGACAATGCCGCAGGCGAATATTACCTGCCCGACGTCGTCATGGTCGCGATGCAGAAGGGCCGGGCAAGCGCTGTTATCGAAACCGGTGCCGAAGAGGTTACGGGCGTCAACAGCCGGGCCGAACTGGCGGCGATGGAAGCTGAGTGGCAGGCTCGCCGTCGCATAACGGCGATGGACGAAGGGGCCACCCTGATTGCGCCGGAGACCGTCTGGTTTGCGCACGACACGGTGATCGGGCGCGACGTCGTGATCGAGCCCAACGTCTTTTTTGCCCCGGGCGTAGAGATTGCCGATTCGGTTACCATCCATGGCTTCTCGCATATCGAGGGTACGACCATTGCGCGCGGTGTCGAAATTGGCCCGTTTGCGCGGCTGCGCCCAGGCACGGTGCTTGAGGAAAAGTCAAAGGTCGGAAACTTCGTCGAGATGAAAAAGGCCCGGCTCGGCAAAGGCGCCAAGGCCAATCACCTGACCTATCTCGGCGATGCCGATGTCGGCGCCGGGGCGAATATTGGCGCAGGCACGATTACCTGCAATTATGACGGGTTCCTGAAGTATCGCACCGAAATCGGGGCCGGAGCCTTTATCGGTTCGAACTCCGCGCTGGTCGCTCCAGTCACGATTGGTGACGGAGCAATCGTCGCTGCGGGCTCGGTGGTTACGGCCGACGTCCATGCCGATGCGCTAGCCATTGCCCGCGGCTCACAAGAGGTCAAACCAAACTGGGCCCGGCGCTTCCGCGAAGTCATGACGGCAAAGAAGGCGCAGGTCAAATAGGAAAAACCTTTTATGTTCTCATAAGAGTCCTATTCGGCACAAATAGATTGACAGCGTAACGCTCATTTGTCTAAGAGTGGCAAATTCCGAGAATCCGATTCGTCGCCAATCAGGCAAGTGCATAACGCCAAACCTGTTCATATCGCGCACCCGTTTGACCAAGTCGACTTTCAAACAGTCCGAACGACTCGATCGGGAATGGTGCACTGGTCAGGCCTGCATGGTGGGCAGCAAAAGCGGCTATATCGCCTCCATGACGGCTGAACCGGGCGAGTGTCACATGCGGGCGATAGGCGCGGCCTTCAGGCGGCAGGCCGATCCGGACCATCATATGGTCGATCTTTTGGTGGAGTGTGGAGAGCGGGCCCGTCGGCGAAAGACCGGCCCAGAGCGAGTCGATCCGCCCTTTCCGGTCAAATGTTCCAATTCCGTCCAGGGCGATTTCGAAAGGTGGATGGCGTACAGACTGGAGTGCAAGGCCGATGTCTTCGGCGGTGCGGCTGTCGACCTCTCCGATGAAACGCAGTGTGATGTGGATCTGGTCATCGGTCTGCCAGCGTGCATCGGCTGCGCCCTCCACCATGCCGCAGAGCAGGGTGCGGACAGAAAGGGGTGGGCGGAGTGCGACGAAGAGTCTGGGCATCTTGTCCGGTTTCGCTTGAATTTTTAATGGTTTCTACCGATATTATCATCATCCGGTGCTTTTCACCGGGCAAAGGAGTGAAATCACGATGGCCAATTGGTCCGATCCCCGCATTGTCGGTGCCCCGCTGGGTGCTGCTGCTGGCACGCAAAGCGCCGCTTATGATGCGGGCCTGCGATCCTACATGCTGTCCGTTTACAACTATATGTCGTCCGGCGTCTTGCTGACGGGTATTGTCGCGCTGCTCTTTGCACGCAGCGGCTATGCCCAGTCGGTGATGATGGGCCCGGGCATTCTCAAATATGTGATCATGTTTGCGCCGCTGGCGTTCGTGATGGCGTTGAGCTTCGGCATCAACCGCATGTCCACTGCTGCAGCCCAGGCCACATACTGGGCCTATGCCGCCGTGATGGGAATGTCACTTTCAACGATCTTCCTGATCTATACCGGAACCTCGATTGCGCAGGTGTTTTTTGCAACGGCAGGTGCCTTTGCCGGCCTTAGCCTTTGGGGATACACCACCAAGAAGGATCTGTCCGGTTTCGGCACCTTCCTTATCATGGGTGTCGTCGGTCTGCTCGTTGCAAGCATCATCAACATCTTCATGCAATCCGGCCCCTTCCAGCTTGTGATCAGTGGCATTGGCGTGCTGATCTTTGCCGGACTGACCGCCTATGACACGCAGAAGATCAAGAGCATGTACAACAGCGTCGCCGGTACCGAGATGGTTGGCAAGACAGTCGTAATGGGGGCTTTGCAGCTCTACCTAGACTTCATCAACATGTTCCTGTTCCTGCTGCGCATGTTCGGCTCACGCGACTAAGTCGACGCACAGTTGCTGAAACAAAAGGCCCGGCGGGAGCGATCCTGCCGGGCCTTTTCGCATCCCATATGCTCCCGCGACCTTCTATTCGGGTTTGGCACGCGCCTTCGAAAGGCAGGGATTTATTCCGGCAGGAAGTCAGGAACGCTCAGATAGCGTTCGCCCGTGTCATAGTTGAAGCCCAGGACCCGCGCATTCTTCGGCAGGTCGGGAAGCTTCTGGGCGATGGCGGCGAGGGTCGCACCTGAAGAGATGCCCACCAACATGCCTTCCTCGGTGGCGGAGCGGCGGGCCATCGCCTTGGCATCGGCGGGATCAACCTGGATGACGCCGTCGAGCAATTGGGTGTGAAGATTGGCGGGAATGAACCCTGCGCCGATGCCCTGGATCGGATGGGGAGCCGGGCTGCCACCGCTGATGACCGGAGAAAGGGTCGGTTCGACGGCATAGACCTTGAGGCCGGGCCAGACCTTCTTCAGGAATTGCGCCGCGCCGGTAATGTGCCCGCCCGTGCCGACTCCAGTAATGATCGCGTCGAGCGGAGTGTCCTTGAAGTCGGCCAGGATTTCGGGCCCGGTCGTGCGGACATGGACCTCGATGTTGGCCGGGTTTTCGAACTGTTGCGGCATCCACGCGCCGGGGGTGGTGGTGACGATCTCGATCGCGCGCTCGATCGCGCCCTTCATGCCCTTTTCGCGCGGTGTCAGGTCAAAGCTGGCGCCATAAGCGAGCATCAGGCGACGACGCTCGATCGACATGCTTTCGGGCATGACGAGGACCAGCTTGTAGCCTTTGACTGCGGCCACCATGGCAAGACCAATGCCGGTGTTGCCAGACGTCGGCTCGACGATCGTTCCGCCGGGCGTGAGTGCGCCGGACCGTTCGGCGTCCTCGATCATCGCGAGGCCGATCCGGTCCTTGATCGATCCGCCGGGGTTGGCGCGTTCTGACTTGATCCAGACCTCGGCATCAGGAAACAGACGGGAAACACGAATATGCGGCGTATTGCCAATGGTTTCGAGGATGTTGGCTGCCTTCATGTCTGCATCTCCTTTGGCGGATCAAACGTCTTCGCGCGGCGAAGCTCGGGAAAAATATAGGCCCATATGATCGTCACGGCAATCGCGCCTGCCCCACCGACGATGACCGCACCCACCGGTCCGACCACCGCTGCCGCAAGGCCCGATTGTGCTTCCCCCAGCTCGTTCGAACCCGAAATGGCGAGTTGTGAAACCGCGTTGACCCGGCCGCGCATTTCGTCGGGCGTATAGAGCTGGGTCAATGAGGACCGGACATAGACCGAGAGCATGTCGGCGCCCCCGAGGATCACCAGCATGCCGAGCGAAAGCCACAAATTGGTCGAATAACCAAATACGATCGTCGCCGCGCCAAAGACAATGACCGCGCCCAGCATCTTGGATCCAACATTGTTTGCCAGCGGGCGAAAGGAAAACCACAAGGCCATAATCGTTGCCCCCACTGCCGGTGCGCTTCGCAACCAACCCAACCCTTGCGGCCCGACCATCAATATGTCGCGGGCGTAGACGGGAAGCAGCGCCGTAGCCCCTGCCAGCAGGACGGCAAACAGGTCGAGAGTGATCGCGCCGAGCAGGAAGCGATGCGCACGCACATAGGCAAGCCCGTCGATCATCTGACGCAGCGGATGCGACCCCCCCTTGATCGAAATACGCGCGACCGGCCGGATCGACACTACACACAGGGCGGAAATGGCGAGCAGTGCTGCGGCGATCCAATAGGGCAGGGCAGGGAGCGCCGCATAGGCAAGTCCACCCATTGCGGGGCCGAGAACGCTGCCGGTCTGCCAGGCGATGCTACTCATCGCAATCGCCTGGGGCAGCGAGGCCGCAGGCACCAGGTTGGGAGCAATCGAGCTTAACGAGGGCCCGTTAAATGCGCGAACAACGCCATGAAGCGCGGCGATGGAGAACAATACAGGGAGCGTCAGCATATCATGCATCGTCATCCATCCCAGCGCGAGCGCGTTCGCCATGTCGAGCGTGATGGCAGCGACCGAAACGACCCGCCGGTCAAACCGGTCTGCCATCCAACCGGCGACCGGCATCAGGAGCAGCAGGGGCAAGAACTGGGCAATCCCGATCAGGCCCAACTGGAAAGCCGCAGCCTTGGGGTCCATTCCGTAATCGGTACGGGCAACGTCATAGACCTGCCAGCCGATGATGACGACCATGCCGACCTGCGCCAGAACCGCCGAAAAACGTGCGATCCAGTACAGCCGATAGTCGCGAAACTTGAGAGGAGATTGGGGTTTTGCCATTCAATCGCGCCGAAGCAAGCCGATGCGGGCACAAAGGAAAAGGATCAACGGCCAGCCGATCGTGAAAATCAGATCGCGGCTGGTATCAGGCCAGCGCCATGATCCATAGTTCAGCTTGTCGAGATATTCGTTGAGACCTTCACTGACGATCACCAGCATGACCGGCAACAGCGACCCAAGCGGCTTGCGCAGCGCAATGGCCGATAGGACGAAGATGATCATGCCGAATTGCGAATGAATCAGCCAGTCATCGATCCCCACCCATGTGGCAATCGCAATCTTGATGGCTTCATATTTGGCAATCAGCGCCATGACGCTGCCCGAATGTGCAACGGCTTGCGCGGCCTCGGAAACATTATTCATGCGGCGCGCTTAGGCAAGGCTCACGAAACTGTCGAGGACACGTTTTCTTCCCGCCTGCTCAAAATCGATTTCAAGCTTGTTGCCCTCGATCTCTGCAATGGTGCCATAGCCAAACTTGGTGTGGAAAATTCTCAGACCTAAGGCGACGTCGCTACGGCCCTTGTTGCCAAGGCTCACCGCAGTGCCGCGGGCTTCGACAATACGGGTCGGCTGGGAGGAGTATGCCCCCCCGGCTGCGCGCTGCCAGCCAGGACCGCGCCCCGCGCCCCGTTGAAGATGGGCAAAGGGATCTGTCTGTTCCGACCAGTTGGCACGCCAGAGGCTTTCGCCGCCGCTCATCGTCGTTTCGCTGGAGATGTGCGCCTCAGGAAGCTCGGTAATGAAGCGCGAGGGAATGCTTGAGGTCCATTGGCCGTAGATACGACGGTTGGCGGCATGAATGATCGTGCAACGACGCCGCGCACGGGTGATCGCGACATAAGCGAGGCGGCGTTCCTCCTCGAGGCTCTTCAGGCCGCCTTCGTCGAGCGCGCGTTGCGAGGGGAAGACCCCCTCCTCCCAGCCGACAAGGAACGTACGATCGAACTCCAGGCCCTTGGCGGCATGGATCGTCATGATTGTGGCCTTTTCCTCGGCCGCCGCCGCGTCATTGTCCATAACGAGACTGA
>JANLST010000380.1:0-11949 GCA_031362505.1 Sphingomonadales bacterium | reverse complement strand
CGGGGCTTGCCCTCACCTGCCCCATCGCCAATAGAAAGCATATCGAGATGGAGTGCAGGATGGACGGACAGGATCTTTTCCCAGTTCCCGCCGAATGGGCAAAAAATGCGCGGATCGACGCCGCGAAATATGATCAGCTCTATGGCCGGGCACTCGGCGATCCTGGCTCCTTCTGGCTTGAGCAGGCAAAACGTCTGCAATGGATCAAGCGTCCTGAAATCGCCGGAGACTGGTCGTTCGATGCCACCACTTTCCATATCCAGTGGTTCTCCGACGGCAAGATCAATGCGTCCGCAAACTGCATCGACCGGCACCTTGCAACGCGCGGCGAACAGGTTGCGATCATTTGGGAACCAGATGACCCCGATGACGAACCGAAACGATTTACCTATCGACAACTCCATGCCGAAGTTTGCCGCTTTGCCAATGTTCTGAAGGCACAGGGCGTACAAAAGGGTGACCGGGTTACAATTTACATGCCGATGATCCCTGAAGCCGCCTTTGCGCTGCTGGCCTGCGCGCGCATCGGCGCGATTCACTCAGTCATATTTGGCGGGTTTTCACCCGATTCTATCGCGGGCCGGGTCCAGGATTGTGATTCAGCCTATATTGTAACTGCCGATGAAGGGCGTCGTGGCGGGAAGACCGTCCCACTCAAGGCCAATGTCGATGAAGCGGCTCCGCTATGCCCGAGCCTGAAAAGCGTAATTGTCGTAAAGGCAACGGGCGGCAATGTTGCGATGCAAGCTGGGCGTGACATATGGTATCAGGAGGCTGCGGCTCAGGTTTCGACGGACTGCCCGGTTGAGGTCATGGGGGCCGAAGATCCGCTCTTCATCCTCTACACATCAGGGTCAACAGGCAAACCAAAGGGCGTTCTCCATTCAACCGGGGGCTATCTCCTCTGGGCAAGCCTGACCCACGAATTGTGCTTCGACTATCGCGCCGGGGATATCTGGTGGTGCGCCGCCGATATCGGTTGGGTTACGGGGCACAGTTACATCCTTTATGGGCCGCTCGCCAATGGGGCGACCACTCTGATGTACGAAGGCGTGCCCAACTGGCCGACACCAAGCCGCATCTGGGAAGTTTGCGACCGGCATCAGGTGCAGATCATTTACACCGCCCCGACCGTCCTGCGCGCCCTGATGCGCGAAGGTGACGAGTTTGTGACAAAGACATCACGTAAATCTCTGAAATTACTGGGAACAGTCGGAGAACCAATCAACCCAGAAGCGTGGCGTTGGTATCACAGCGTCGTCGGTGAAGGGCGTTGCCCGATTATCGATACCTGGTGGCAAACCGAGACCGGAGCGGCACTGATTGCGCCGATGCCTGGCGCAACGGATCTCAAGCCGGGATCGGCGACCAAGCCAATGCCGGGTGTCGAACCACAACTTGTCGATGCCGATGGCAAAGTGCTCCACGGTGCAGCGTCCGGCAATCTGTGCATAGTCCGAAGCTGGCCGGGGCAGATGCGCACCGTCTGGAACGATCACCAGCGGTTTTTTGAAACGTATTTCACAACTTATCCGGGCAAATACTTCACTGGGGACGGCGCGCGCCGCGATGAAGACGGCTATTGGTGGATTACGGGACGTGTTGACGATGTGATCAACGTCTCGGGCCATCGCATGGGGACGGCCGAAGTCGAAAGCGCGCTGGTCCTTCACCCGAAGGTCGCCGAAGCAGCGGTCGTCGGTATGCCCCACGAAATCAAAGGCCAGGGCATTTACGCCTATGTGACACTGAATGCTGGCGATGCGCCCAACGAAGAGTTGCGCAAGGAACTGGTCAGCTGGGTCCGCAAGGAAATCGGGCCGATCGCGACTCCCGACGCCATTCAGTTTACGCCCGCCCTTCCCAAGACCCGTTCAGGCAAGATCATGCGACGCATATTGCGCAAGATTGCCGAGGGCGATGTCGGCAATCTTGGGGACACCACAACATTGGCCGACCCCGCGGTCGTGGATGATCTGGTTGTTAACAGGGTCGGTTAGCGTTCGTTACTTCATCAGCACCAGTTCTTCCGCCATGCTCGGGTGGAGCGCGACAGTATCGTCAAAGGCGGCTTTGTTGAGCCCTGCCTTGACCGCAATCGCGGCAGCCTGAAGGATTTCAGAACTGTCCGGGCCGATCAGGTGTAGGCCAATAACCTTCTCCTCGGGACCCGAGGTAATCATCTTGTAAAGTCCGCGCTCCTGCCGTCCTGAAACGACGTTTTTCATCGGCCTGAAATCGCTTTTGTAAATGCGGATGGCATCTCCGAATTCGGCGCGTGCCTGCGCTTCAGTCAGGCCAACGCCAGAAATCGGCGGACTTGCAAACACCGCGGTCGGGATCGCGCGATAGTCGACGGTCCGTTTCATCCCGCCAAAGACGGTATCAGCAAAGGCCTGGCCTTCGCGAATCGCGACCGGAGTCAGTTGGACGCGGTTCGTAACGTCCCCCACGGCATAGATGCTGGGAACCGAAGACTGGTTATACTCGTCGACGATGACTGCGCCACTCTTGTCGAGCGCGACCCCTGCTTCTTCGAGGCCAAGGCCATCGGTATTGGCGTTGCGGCCTGTTGCCCAGAGCACCAGGTCGGTTTCGAACAATCCCTGATCGCCACCGTCGACCACAAGGCAGCCCTTTTCCGAACGCGTGATCGACTTGAAGGGGAAGTGCAATCGCAGGTCGATGCCCTTCTTGCGGGTCAATTCGACAAGGTGATCCACGATTTCGTCGTCATAGCCCCGCAGCATCCGCTCTCCGCGTGTAACGAGCGTTACATGAACGCCGAAAGCATGAAGGATACCGGCGAACTCATTGGCAATATAACCCGCACCAGCAATGATCGCACGACGTGGAAGCGTATCGAGGTGGAATATCTCGTTCGACGTGATGCCCAGCTCCGCGCCGGGAACATCTGGTCGCGCTGGCCACGCACCGGTCGCGATCAGGATCGTTTTGGCGGATACATCCTTGCCGCTTGCCAATCGCACGTTGTTCGGCCCGGTTACAATGGCGCGCTCGTGGAAGATCGTGACGCGGTTATTGTCCAGGGTTTGGGTGTAGAGCCCCTCGAGCCGGGTCACATCTTTCTGGACTGTATCGCGCAATCTGGGCCAATTGAACTTTGCGCCTTCGATATCCCAGCCGAACTCAGCAGCTTCATGCAAATCTTCGGCAAAATGGGCGCCGTAAACGAGCATCTTCTTGGGGACGCAGCCCCGGATTACGCACGTTCCGCCGACCCGATACTCTTCAGCCGCAGCAACGCGCGCACCATGCTGCGCCGCTACGCGTGCAGCGCGCACGCCGCCCGAGCCTGCCCCGATGATAAAAAGGTCGAAATCGAAATCCATTGTTATGCTCCGTTCTGGGAGGCGATTTAGGAGCAGCGTTTCAACACCGCCAATGCCTTTTGCTTATCAGTGTGATCGGAATTCTATCCAAAGGCCCGGGCAATAAGCGCTTCGGTCGATGCATCGAACGCTGCCCCCTCCCCATCCATCGCTTTGGCCATTTCCTTGCCCAATTCGACGCCGAACTGATCAAATGGATTGACCCCAAGCAACACAGCATTCGCAAATACGCGATGTTCGTAAAACGCGATGAGTGCACCCAACGTGCGTGGATCGAGTTCGTTGAGCAACACCGTCACCGACGGCCGGTTACCGGCATAGGACCGCGCGCCATCATCGTTGGGCCGACCAGCCATCAGGGCAGCGCCTTGCGCAAAGCAATTGTTGAGCAATTGTCGGTGATGGGCATCGTCCAGATCATGCCCGGGTTCGATGCATGCAACGAATTCGACCGGCACAAGATGCGTTCCCTGGTGAAGCAATTGAAAAACGGCGTGCTGCGCATCCGTTCCAACGCCGCCCCAGGTAATGGACGCCGAGTTCCTTCCGAGTGGCTGACCGGCTGCGGTCACAGATTTGCCATTCGACTCCATCTCGAGTTGCTGCAAATAGGATGGCAGGAGGCGAAGGCGCTCGTCATAGGCGAAAATGGCTCGGGTCTCGCTCCCCCGCGCTTGAGTATAGTATAGATCGACGCAGGCAGCGAGGAATGGAGCGTTCTGCTTCAAAGGCGCGAGCCTGAAGTGCCGATCCATTTCCGCCGCGCCTTCCAGCATCTCTTCAAATGCGGACCAGCCAAGCGCAATCGCTGCCGGAAAACCGATACTCGACCAGAACGAGTATCGTCCACCCACGGTTTCGCTGAACGGAAGGATCCGGGTTTCATCAATCCCCCATTCGAAGGCCTTTTGCGGGTTTGCGGTCAATGCAATCACCCGCCCTTGTGCATCTTCTACGCCTGCCGCTACCATCCAGTTCAGCGCGCTTTCGGCGTTGAGAAGTGTCTCCGTGGTCGAAAAGGTCTTGGATGCGACCGCCAGCAACGTTTTATGCGGATCAAAACGCGCAAAGACTTCCTTCAGAGCGGAGCCGTCCACATTGGACACGATTGCAATGTCAAAACGCGCTGCATCACGGCCCAAGGCATCAACCAGCAAGTTTGGACCCAATGCCGATCCGCCTATCCCGATATGAAGGACGTGGCGAATATCTCCCATGGCACCGGCCTCGATCGCGTCGATCAGGCTGCGCATCCGGCCATGAAAGGCCTTTGCACGTTGGACGCTCTCTGCAGCGCCTTCGCCGCGTTCGGCAGTGTGTTCTGCAGCACGCCCTTCGGACGGGTTGATGATCCGGCCGCTAAACAGATCGTCGCGACGTGCAGTCAGTTCCTGTGTCTTTGCCAGCGACTCGAATCCTGACAGCAGCGACGGCGTTAGATGGGTTTTTGCCCAATCGAACCAGATACCGGCGACACCTAGCGACAGGCTTTCGACACGCCCGGCATCTTTTGCAAACAAATCCTCAAGAGACATCTTCGGTTCGGATTCCAAAAATACCCAATTATCGGCTGCCATGCTTTCACGTCTCCTGATCCAATGAATTTGCACCTAACGTGGTTGCGCGGCATGAGCCAGCCCCGCTTGACGCCGTGCCGACAAAACCGCAGAGCGCGTCCGCATGAATGAACCTCAAACATCCCGTTCCTCCGCCAAGACGGAAAGCAGCTTCTCAGCCTTCCTCGTCAAGCTCATTTTCATTGTCTTGATCCTGCGCAGCTTCGTCTTTGCGCCGTTCAGCATCCCTTCGGAATCCATGCTCCCGCGCCTTTTGATTGGCGATTATCTGGTCGTCGCAAAATGGCCCTATGGTTTCACCCATTATTCGATTCCGTTTTCCCCGCCGCTGTGGAGCGGGCGGATATTCGGTCGCGACCCTGAACGAGGCGACGTGGTCGTTTTCAAGGCGCCGCCGAGCCAGCGTCAGGACTATATCAAGCGCGTAATCGGATTGCCGGGCGATTTGATCGAAGTGCGCAACGGCCAGGTCATACTCAACGGGGTCCCCGTTCCGCGCACGCGCGTTGCAGACTTCATCGAACCGCTAACCGACAATAGCGCCTGCAAGAAAGTTGATGCCGCCCAGTTTCGCGAAAAGGCAAGCGACGGTGGGGAGCGTTGTCGATATCCGCGCTATCGCGAGATATTGCCCAATGGTAAAAGTTATGAAGTGCTCGATCTTGGCACGGTGCCGGTCGACGATACGGAGGTCTATTCAGTTCCGGCAGATCATGTCTTCCTGATGGGCGACAACCGAGATCGCAGCGCAGATAGCCGCTTTCCCGCTGCAGAAGGTGGTGGAATCGGAATTGTTCCAACCGAGAATATCGTCGGGCGAGCGTGGTTCTCCATCTTTTCAACAGACGGCAGTGCAGAATGGCTGAAGCCCTGGACGTGGCTCTCGGCTGCTCGATGGAGTCGTATCGGTGAGGGCTTTTGAGCGACCTGAAAGCCTGGCTAGAAGAAACCGTCGGTGTCATACCCCGCGATCCAACGATTTATACCCGAGCGCTGACCCATGGCAGCCATGGCAGCGAAACATATGAACGTCTCGAGTTTCTCGGAGACCGGGTTTTGGGATTGGTCATTGCCGACTGGCTTTATGCCGCCTTTCCGGATGATGCCGAAGGAAAGCTATCGTTCCGCCTGAATGCTCTTGTGACCCGCGCGTCATGCGCACAGGTCGGCCGCGAAATAGGTGTCGTTCCCTTTATCAAACTTGGAAAACAGGCCCGTGATGACGGTGCCTATGGCAGCGACAATGTCATTGGTGATGTTGTCGAAGCCTTGATCGGTGCCCTTTGGCTCGATCAAGGTCTGGAAGCAGCGCGCACGTTCATCCGAAAGCATTGGCAGGAGCTTTTGGAGGGCCAGCAATCGGCGCCGAGGCATCCCAAATCCGAGTTGCAAGAATGGGCCGCTGCCCGAAACCGCAAGCCACCAGTCTATACCGTCACTGACCGATCCGGCCCTCATCACGCTCCGCGCTTCACGGTTCATGTCTCACTCGGATCCGCTGGGGAGGCCAGCGCCGAGGGGAGTTCAAAACAGGAAGCCGAAACAGCAGCTGCCACGGCGTTGCTGGAGAAGCTCACATGACACAGAAATGCGGCGTGATTGCCATTGTCGGCGCACCCAATGCAGGCAAATCCACCCTCGTCAACGCGCTTGTCGGCCAGAAAGTCGCAATCGTTTCGCCCAAGGCGCAAACCACCAGAGTGCGGCTGATGGGAATTTCTATCGAGGACGAGACGCAGATGATGCTGGTCGATACGCCCGGTATCTTCGAGCCAAAGCGGCGACTCGATCGGGCCATGGTGCAAGCGGCATGGGGTGGCGCGTCGGAGGCCGATGTGATTGCGCTGGTGGTCGACGGCAAAGGCGGGCTCGGCCCCAAGGTCGAGCCCATTGCGCAGGCGCTGAAGGATAGGCCCGAACCGAAAATCCTGATCATCAACAAGGTCGACATTGCGGACAAGGCCAAACTTCTTGTTCATGCCGAGCGCTTGAACCAATGGGCCGGATTCGACGAGACATGGTTTGTGAGCGCGGCAACTGGCGATGGCTTGCCCGAACTCAAAACGGCGCTGGCCAAGGCCATGCCCGAGGGACCGTGGCATTTTCCCGCAGACCAGGTGTCTGACGCAACCGACAGGATGAACGCGGCTGAAATTACGCGCGAGCAGCTTTATCTCCAGCTTCATGCCGAATTGCCCTACGCCAGTACGGTCGAAACCGAGAAATACACCGAGCGCGATGATGGTTCTGTGGAAATCCACCAGCAAATCCTCGTTGAACGCCCAACCCAACGGGCAATCATCCTTGGCAAGGGTGGAGCGCGACTCAAGGAAATTGGATCGACAGCGCGGGCCGAGATTGCCACATCGCTTGGCCGCCGCGTGCATCTCTATTTGCACGTGAAGGTCAATCCGAAATGGGAAGATGATCGCGGCCATTATCGCGACATCGGGCTGGACTGGGTCGATTAGGCCAGAATCTCGTCCACCCATTGCGGGACGAGGTCCCCTGCCCGGCCCATTCGGCTTTCGTGGAACATGATGCTCCCCTGTGACGGCTCCAGATTGAGTTCCAGCGTTCGCGCACCATAATATCTAGCCGTCTGGACATAGCCCGCAGCCGGATAGACCGCGCCTGATGTGCCAATCGAAACGAACAGGTCACAGTGCCGGATCGCAGTGTCGATCTCGTCCATCCTGTAGGGCATTTCACCAAACCAGACGATGTCGGGTCGCAATGCTGCTTCCCCGCAGTTCGGACATGCAGGCCGGTCAGACAAGGTCGAGCGCCATACTGTGCGCTCATCGCATGCGCGACACCAGGCCGAGAGATGCTCACCATGCATGTGAATCAAACGCTTGGCTCCTGCCCGCTCGTGCAAGTCGTCAACATTCTGCGTCACGATCAGCAATTCGCCCGACCAGGAGGAATCGAGATGCCCCAGTGCCCAGTGCGCGGTATTGGGCTGTGCCTTCTGAATATTGTCTCGGCGCATATCGTAGAATCGGAAGACAAGATCGGGATCACGGGCGAACCCTTCAGGAGTAGCCACATCTTCTACCTTGTGCTGCTCCCAGAGTCCGCCCGCGTCGCGGAACGTACCGATCCCGCTTTCGGCGGAAATGCCTGCGCCAGTGAGGATCACGATATTGCGGATGTCGTCCATCGCGCGCATGAAGCACAAGACACAAGGATCGGGCAAGTCATGACGAGCATTGGCATTATCGGCAGCGAAGGGCGGATGGGACAGGCACTGGTTCAAGCGGCTGCAGTCGCAGGGCTGACCATTGCTGGTGGTATCGACAAGGATGGCGATCCGATCGCACTTGCGAAGATTGCGGATGTCCTTCTCGATTTTTCCTCGCCAGGTGCCTTGGTCGGAAACCTCGGCGCGGCGGTCGTAGCAGGCAAACCGATCCTTGTCGGCACCACCGGGCTTGAAGAGCATCACCATCAAGCCCTTGACGATACGGCCCGCCATGTTGCGGTGCTCCAGACCGGCAATACGTCGCTTGGAGTCACTTTGCTCGCGCGGTTGGTCCGAGAAGCGGCCTCAAAGCTGGGCGATGATTGGGACATCGAAATCGTCGAAATGCATCACCGCATGAAGGTAGACGCGCCCTCCGGCACGGCAACAATGTTGGGCGAAGCGGCGGCGGCTGGTCGTGGAATTGATCTCTCCCGAAACGCCGAACGTGGCCGCGATGGCATGACAGGAGCCCGCGCCAAAGGCGCAATCGGCTTCGCTTCGCTAAGAGGCGGCACGATTGCTGGCGATCATAGCGTACTCTTCGCCACCAACGATGAGCAGATCACACTCGCGCACCATGCCGAGAACCGAAGCATTTTCGCGCGAGGTGCCATCCGCGCGGCAAGCTGGCTCATTCGCCAGCCCCCGGGACGCTATACGATGGATCACGTCATCGGAATGTGAAGAAAATTCCTACTGCACCGGGTGGGGTTTGACGCCTGACCAGGTCCAGCTCTTGATTTTCCAGCCTGAAGCACCTGAGTTCAGGACGAATGTCATTTGTCCTTCTTCTGCAACCGGCTTGCCGTTCTCCTTGTAGGTATAGACAGTTGGGACGATCACATACGCAAGGCTACCCTCGATTTCACTTCGGGTCGGCGGGCCATAGGCAACCGAACCATCGGTCACTCCCGTTGCTTTGGCGTGCTTGTCATAGTCCGCTGCCCAGGCTTGTGCTGCCTTTGGTCCGATCCACAGATGCGGTGTAAACTCGTCAGTGATCGCAACATCGCCAGACGCATAGGCGGCATAGGCAGATTTGGTATCGCCGGTATTAAAGCCATCGATGAATTGGTGGATCGGCACGGTTACCTCGTCAGCCGGTGCGGCAACGACAGCAGTTGAAAACAATGCTCCGGCAAGCATCGCAATTACACAATTCCTCATCGCATTTCCCCTCTCAGACGAATGTGTTGGGCGTCCTTGAACAGGTCGTCAATCCGATTGAGGCGAAAACAGAAAACGACCGGCGACCATTGCCAACAACGCACCAGAAAGCTGGGCCAGGACGAAGCCCGGGATGTTGGCAGGGGCGATTCCTGCAAAGCTGTCGGACAGACTCCGTGCGACCGTTATGGCAGGGTTGGCAAAGCTGGTGGAGGAGGTGAACCAGTAAGCCGACGTGATGTACAGCGCGGCACTCGCGGGGATCCAATTCGGGCGATGCCGAGCGGTTCCAAGGATAGTCAGAATCAGTCCAAAAGTTGCGATGGCCTCCCCTGTCCATTGCCCCATCCCAGCGCGAACCTTGGTTGAGAACTGGACGATGGGGAGTTCGAACATCAAATGGGCTGCCCATACACCGGCAATACCGAAGACGAGTTGCACCAAAACATATACGATGCAGGTTCGCGCACTGATCTCGCGCCTGAGTGCCATGACAAGGCTCACGGCCGGATTGAAATGCGCGCCAGAAACGGGGCCCAGCATCGTAATCAGGACGAACAACATGGCCCCTGTCGCCATCGTGTTTCCCAGCAAGGCAATCGCGACATTTCCCCCAGCGAGTCCTTCAGCCATAATCCCGGATCCGACGACGGTGGCAAAAAGGAAGAATGAACCGATCGCTTCGGCAAGAATTGCACGTCGCTCCGTCATCCGGCGTTGGCTTTGCCGATTGCATCGAGCTTCGTTTGCAAGCTCAGACTATCCAGAGAGGCGATCGGGAGGTTCACGAATATGCTGATTCTGTTGGTCAGCATCCGGAAACAGTCAAAGAATGCAGCATGGACCTCCGCCTCCCTTCCTTCAACGGCGGCTGGATCGGGAAGTCCCCAATGCGCCGACATTGGCTGGCCTGGCCAAACCGGACAGACCTCGTTCGCTGCGTTATCGCAGACGGTGAACACGAAATCGAGCTTCGGCGCATCGGACGTCGCAAACTCTTCCCAACTTTTTGATCGAAATTTTGAAGGATCGAAATTCATGATTTCAAGAACATGCGCCGCTACAGGATGAATCTCGCCCCGAGGCTGGCTCCCGGCGCTGAAGGCGTTGAACTTGCCAATCCCTTCTCGTTGCATGATCGCTTCTGCGAGGATCGAGCGCGCCGAATTGCCGGTGCAGAGAAACAAAACGTTATAGATCTGGTTTGTCATGGCATTTCACCCGCAACAGGAGATCGCTGGGGCCTGCTCCTGGGCAAGTCCGGCGGGAACACAGCAGGCGGCGTCCGTGGCATTGTCCGACGCAAGCTGCTGCAATACGGGGCTGTCGCCATAGACTGTCGCATCACCGTGCGTCAGAAATGTTTCCCAGACGATGCCGTCCGGATCGGAAATCCAGCTCTTTTCGGATTGTGCATAACAGCATGTCGTTGCCCCTTCCTCAAGAACTGGGCGATCAGCAGCCTTGAGTCTGGCATAGACTTCAGCGAGTTCGGCTCCATCCTCGACCTGGATGCCAAGATGCTCGATGCCCCTGGAAGCATGGCGTCCCTCCGAAATCGCGAAATTGACTCTTGGATCCTCTAACATCCACTTGGCATAATCGGGCTTGGTTACGCTCGGTGCGCTGCCAAACAGTACGGAGTAGAAACCAATCGACCTGTCGAGGTTCTCTACCCCCATATGGATATGCAATCGCTTCATGCCGCCGACCTTTCTTCTTTTTGAGAGATAGCGGAGGACACAGGCAAGCACGCCACGCCCCCGCAGCAATTTTCCATGAGATAACCAACCAGCGCATTCATCGCTTCGTAGTCAGCACGGTAAATCAATGATCGCCCGACGCGTTGCTGCACGATCAAGCCAGCGTGCGAAAGCTGCGCAAGGTGAAATGAAAGCGAGGAGTTGGGAACACCCATAGCCTCGGCCAATGAGCCTGCTGCAACGCCATCGTCGCCCGCCTGCACGAGCCTTCGGAAGGCTTCAAGTCGTTGATCCTGTGCCAACGCTCCAAGTGCCTTGACGGCGAGATTTGATTCCAATGCCAGCTCCTTTGATTCGATATTTGTGGAAATATCAAATCAAATTGATACGTCAATGAATATTTCGATAATAATCGAATTATGATGCGCGACGCTCTGCGTTGGGAACTGCGGCTTAGAGCATGTCACCGGCCCACGCTTTGCATGACGTTCAAAAGTTCCACCCGCAAAAAAACGGGCCCAACCAGTTTCCCAGTTGAGCCCTGACGAGGTGGAAGGTGTCCAAGCGAAATGGAGCCCCTCGGGTCGCTCAATCTGGATATGGGAAACTATCTATATCGTATTGTATAGATTCGACATTCGGCGATCGAATGTTTCGCCCGATTCAGGCGCTGGTTTGATTGCAGATCCTGTTAGAGCCGACTAATCTAGGCAATGCTTCGCGCTGCTGTCGTTTATGGTCTCGCACTCGCCGCTTTCGCGCTTTTGCTGGAATGGATCCAACTCAGCCACGTCCTGCGCTTTATCGACACTGACGTCTATGTTGCCTGCCTTGCAATTCTCTTCATCGCGCTGGGGTTGTGGATCGGGGTGCGGCTTACAGGCAAGCGCAATGACGGG
>JANLST010000356.1:0-9362 GCA_031362505.1 Sphingomonadales bacterium | reverse complement strand
TCGAGGTTCAGCGCCATGCCCTTGATGCCGTTCGAGAATTCGACCATTTCACCGGCCTGAACATTATCGAGGCCGTGGATACGGGCGATACCGTCACCCACCGAGAGCACTTGACCGACCTCGGAGACCTGGGCCTCGGTGCCGAACCCGGCGATCTGGTCCTTTATGACCTTTGAAATTTCAGCGGCGCGGATGTCCATTTTCAGCCTTTCATCGCATTCGCGAGGGTATTGAGACGGGTACGGATCGACGAATCGATCATCTGGGAGCCGATCTTCACGACCAGTCCTCCAAGAATAGTAGGATCGACCTTGAGGTCGACCGCGACGTCACGGCCCACCTTGGTGCGGAGTTGTTTCTTGAGCGCTGCGACCTGTGCCGCGTCGAGCGGATGAGCCGAGGTAACTTCGGCCGTCGCTTCGCCACGATGGGCGGCTGCAAGAGCGTTGTAGGACTTGATGACTGGGCCAAGCTGGCCAAGGCGGCGGTTCTGGGCGAGCACGCCTAGAAACTTCGCAGTCAGGCCGTCGAGCTTCATGCTCCGGGCGACCGACGCGACGGCCTTCGTCGCCGCGTCACGAGAGAGCAACGGGTTGGTCGTCAGTGCGGCAAAATCCTTCGATTGCTCAAGCGCCGCGCTCAGACCCGACAGGCTTTCGCCAACCGAATCGATCGCTTTGGCGTCGCGTGCCAGTTCGAACAGGGCGGTTGCATAACGCCCCGCCAGACTAGCCTGAATGCCGCCGGAATTCTCCACGCGCGAATAATCCTCATGAGACCGAGAAGTGTGCGATGACCCAGCAGAACAGTCTTTCACCCCCCGCCAAAGTCGCGGCGCGCCTAGCAACGATTTTGCTGCGATGCAAGATAGGTTTGCGCACTTGTCATCCTGCCACGGTCATGCTGAACTTGTTTCAGCATCCATGGTGCGGCTTGCACCCTTGATTTGGGTCCAGCCATGGCACTGAAACAAGTTCAGGGTGACGGGAGGAGTGAAGTGTATGGGCCAGATGATTCGCATGACAATGTCCGACGGTGCCGAAATAGGCGTCTATCACGCCGACGCGAAAGGTGAGCGCCGAGGCGGGCTCGTGCTGGTCCAGGAGATTTTCGGTGTGACCGACCATATCCGGGAACTCTGCGATGAATATGCGGAAGACGGGTATGAAGTCCTCGCCCCCGCGCTCTATGACCGGGAACATCCCGGCTTCGAAGCGGGCTATACCGGCCCTGATTTCGAGCGCGCGGTAGAACTGGCGCGCAAACTCCACCCTTTCGAACTCTCGCTCAAGGACGCCCAGACCTGCATTGATGCGCTCAAGGGAAAAGGGCCCGTATTCATCACCGGCTATTGCTATGGCGGATCGGTCGCCTGGGCGATGGCCGGACAGAGCGACGACCTCGCTGCCTCATCAGCCTATTATGGAAGCCTCGTGCCAACCCTGTTTGGAGACCAGGCACCCAAATGCGCAAGTATCGCCCATTTCGGGCGCTTTGATACCGGCATCCCGATCGAAGGTGTCGACGCCTTGATCGCGAAGAAGCATCCAACCGCCGAGATTTTTATCTACGAAGCAGGGCATGGCTTCAATTCGGACCGCCGGAAGGATTATCACGAACCGAGTGCAGATCTCGCGCGCGAGCGAACCTTGGCGCTGTTCAAGGCGTGTGGCGGATAATCGCTCGAATTCAGATGGGCAATGGCCCCGACACCCCGCCCTAATTCACTGTCGCTCTAGAAGACGTCATAGCTCCGGCGCATTACGTTGTCGCTGCAGTCACTAAACCGGGCCTGCAATTTTGCCGCAGTCGAACTGGCATCGCGCTGTGCGTCACGCCAAGCATCCCAAGCTTTTCCAAACGCTTCGGCGTTGGCCGTAGAACCCAACCAGGAAATGATCGTCAGATCGTTGCTGTGAAGGGGGACAGCAATTCGTGCGTTGTAGCCATGCGCCTTGCCCCACGTTGTGTTGAAATCGGCAACAATTCCCAGATAAGTCGGCAAATTGCATGTCGATTTCAGCTTGACCTGAATGACGTCCAGGGAATCAGCGAGTGCAGGCGTTGGCAGCAAAAGTGCTGCTGCGAGTAGAAGATATTTCATGCAAGTCTCTCCCGAGTTAAATAAATGTTGTAAAACAACGCATAAGCAACTGTATGTGGCGACTCGGACTTATTCTATCCTTCAAAACTATCCTTCAAATTTTGCGAAGGCCAGTCAAATATTGGCATCCCTATAGCCTGCGACTTTCCGACTTGATTGTGTGAGCCTCAGATCACTGCCGCGGCAATAATGATTTCTCGAGAAAATTCGCGAGGCCAGTCGATGAAGCCAATGCAATGGCTCTGGCTTTCCGGTCGGATTTTCCAGCGACCGAGGGTTTGCGGGGGGAAGTGTTGTTGTTAGGCCGCATCGACTGCTAACCAGCGTGACCATGCCCATACCTGTGTCGAGTTAGACTGAAACTCGGTACTTGCAGGCAATCCGTTTTCGGTCTGGGGCGGCGCCGGAAGTTAACGGGGTAATTCGAGGGCGCTATGCTGCTGCTGCGAGATAGCTGGCCTGTTTGATTGCGGCTTTTGCGTCGAGCTCTGCTGCCTCATAGGCTCCGCCGATCAACTCGGCCGGCATGCCGATGGCAGTCAGTTCGTCATAAAGATCCCGCGCAGAGTCCTGTCCGGCGCAAATGATGATGGTATCGACTTCCAGCAGCTCTGGTTGGCCGCCTTGAAGGATATGCAGGCCGGCATCGTCGATCTTCAGATATTCAACGCCGTTGATCATCTTCACACCGCGCCGCGCCATCGTGATCCGGTGAGTCCAGCCTGTCGTTTTGCCCAGGCCGCCGCCGACCTTCGTATCCTTGCGCTGGAGCAGGAACACCTCCCGCTCAGACCGGGCAACGCGCGGCTCGACACCCGTCACGCCGCCGCGCGGATGGTTTTCGAAATCGACGCCCCATTCAGCTGCGAACACATCACGGTCGAGTGCGCCGGAGGGATCGCTATGCGTGATCAGTTCGCACACATCGAAGCCGATGCCGCCCGCACCGATCACGGCGACCTTGTTGCCAACCGGCCTCTTGGCGAGAATCACGTCAATATACCCGACCACGCTGGGGTGATCGATGCCACTGATATCGGGCACGCGCGGCGTGATGCCGGTCGAAATGACAACCTTGTCAAAGCCGCCCGCCTCAAGGCTCTTGGCATCGGCTCTCACGCCAAGTTTCAGATCAATCTTGTTCACTTCGATCATCCGCTTGTAATAGCGGATCGTCTCGTGAAACTCCTCTTTCCCTGGAATACGCTTCGCCAGGTTGAACTGGCCGCCGATTTCGTCAGACGCTTCAAACAGCGTAACATGATGACCGCGCTGCGCGGCGGTTGTCGCATAAGCCAAACCTGCTGGCCCGGCGCCAACCACCGCGATCTTTTTGGCAGAGATTGCCGGCAGATACTTGAGCTGCGTTTCATGGCACGCCCGCGGGTTGACGAGACAGGAGGTCAATAGACCGGAGAAGGTGTGATCGAGGCAGGCCTGGTTGCATGCGATACAGGTATTGATCTCATCTTCGCGGCCTTCAATTGCTTTGCGCATGAATTCGCTGTCCGCCAAAAACGGCCGTGCCATGGACACCAGATCGGCATCGCCGCGCGCCAGAACGGCCTCTGCCACATCCGGCATATTGATACGGTTTGAGGTGATCACCGGTACGCTCACTTCCTTGCGCAGCCTGCCTGTGACGCCGGTGAAGGCGGCCCTGGGCACCATAGTCGCAATGGTAGGAACCGCGCTTTCATGCCAGGTAAAATGGGTCGAGATGATATTGACGCCAGCTTGTTCCAGCCGCTTTCCCAACGTGACGATCTCGTCCCAACTCATTCCACCCTCGAGCATATCCATGGCCGCGATACGGAAAATGATGATGAAATCCCTGCCAACTGCTGCCCGTGTTTGCTCGACGATTTCCAGAGCAAAACGCATCCGGTTTTCATACGAACCGCCATATTCATCATCACGCAAATTGGTCTTCTGCACGAGAAATGTAGAGATCAGATATCCCGCAGAGCCGATGATCTCGACGCCGTCATAGCCAGCCTTTTGGGCCATGACTGCACAACGCACATGATCACCGATTTGCTTCTGGATTCCGTCCTTGTCCAGCGCTTTGGGCACATATCTTGCGATACGGGATTTCACCGCAGACGGCGCAACAAGATCCGGCGTGTACGCGAGAGGACCCGGGTGCAATATCTGCATACAGATTTTCACATCTGCGTCTGCTGCGTGCACAGCACTCGTCACCAACCTGTGCTTTTCGACTTCGTCGTCGTTGGACATCGTCGCGCCGCCGCGCGATGATTCTGCGTTGGGGAAAATGCCGCCGGTGATGATCATACCAATGCCGTTTGCGGCACGCTCGGCAAAATAGGCCGCCATACGTTCAAAGCCGCCGTCCATTTCCTCCAGCCCGGTATGCATCGAACCCATGATCGAACGGTTTTTGATGGTGGTGAAACCCAGATCGAGCGGCTCCAGCAGTTTAGGATACTTCATCATACACCTCTCAGATTTGCTTGGGCCGGCAAGCGGGAGTCATTCACATCTGCATCCGGATACTGTCTGCCTTGAGTGCCGCAATCGCCATAAGTGTTAGCGCCGCCATCAAAACTGCGGCCATGAATCACCCCAACGCGACAATGCCGTCAGATTGGTAGCACCGCCAGCAGTCACGCGGCTGATTGCACCACAAAGTGTCACGAACGCTGGTTGTGGACCGGAGCGCGTGCAGGACTCGAACCTGTGTTCCTCGCGTTACCAAGGCGGTTTTCCAAGTGAGAAACTACGGGCCCTATCCCTTTGGCAGCAAAAGGCTTGCGTCCCCGTAGCTGTAGAAACGGTAGCCCTGCTGGATTGCGTGCCTGTACGCAGCCTGCATCCTCTCCCGCCCCAACAACGCACTAACCAGCATGAACAGTGTCGATTTGGGAAGATGAAAGTTGGTCATCAGGCCGTCAATGCCCTTGAACCGGTAGCCCGGTGTGATGAAGATGGACGTATCGCCTTCAAAGGGCTGGATCGCACCCGCTTCGTTGCAGGCACTTTCGATCAAACGTAGTGATGTCGTGCCAACCGCAATCAAACGTCCACCGCCTGCGCGTATTGCGTTGAGGCGTGCCGCCGTTTCCGGACTGATCCGGCCCCATTCGGCATGCATCTGGTGGTCATCCGTATCGCTCGCCTTGACCGGCAGAAAGGTTCCGGCGCCGACATGAAGAGTCAGGGTTTCACGCCCAATCCCAGCCAGCGCGAGCGTCCTCATCAATTCCGGAGTGAAGTGGAGCGCGGCCGTTGGGGCGGCTACAGCTCCGGGTTCTTCAGCAAACATCGTCTGGTAATCGTGCGCATCACGCTCGTCGGTTGGTCGCTTGCCTGCAATATACGGGGGTAGCGGCATCGTTCCTGCCCGTTCCAGCAAGGTTTCGACTGGTTCATCGCCGTCAAACGAAAGCAGCCAACTCCCATCTTCACCGCGCATCGACGCGATCGCTGAAACACCCTTTCCAAAATCGATAGAATCGCCATCATGAAGCCGCTTGGCGTTGCGGATGAAGGCGCGCCAGTTTCGCGGACCTTCACGCTTGTGCAGGGTCGCGCCGATCTTTGCAGCCCCCCTATGCCCTTCGAGCTGTGCAGGGATCACACGCGTATCGTTGAAAACAAGGCAGTCGCCAGCCCTAAGCTGGTCAGGCAATTCATGCACAAGCTGATCTCGCGTGCCGTTTTCATCAAGGACCAGCAGCCGAGCGGCATCGCGCGGATTGACGGGGCGCAGGGCGATCCGGTCTGGCGGCAGGTGAAAGTCGAACAGGTCGACTCGCATCAGGGTTTCGGCTTGGGAGCCTCTGGCGCAGGCACGATTACTGGCATCGGCAATACGGCGGGCGTCGGCACAACGAGCGGCACACGCTGGGCATTTGGTCCGTCCGCTTCGATCCAGGCGCGATCAATCTTTGAAGGATTGGTCAAAACCTGTCCGTCTGTGTCACCGCGGTTGATGGCATCCACATATTGCATGCCAGACGTGACGCGGCCAATTGCCGTATACTTTCCATCAAGGCGAATGGTCGGCTGGAAGCAAATGAAAAACTGGCTGTTGGCGGTGTCGGGCTGATCGGTGCGCGCCATCGAGACGACGCCGCGCAAGTGTGGCAAATCGTTGAATTCTGCCTTGAGATCGGGAAGTGGCGATCCGCCTTCGCCGGTGCCCTTGGGATCGCCGGTCTGCGCCATGAACCCTTCAATCACGCGGTGAAAGGTGACGCCGTCATAAAAGCCGGCGCGCGTCAGTGTGCGGATCCGCTCGACACTGGCGGGAGCCTTGTCCGGACGCATCAGGATAACAACCTCACCCCCGGTCGAAAGCTGGAGGTGGAGAATGTTCTGGGGATCGGGAGCCGCTGGCACGACCGGAGCCGCGGGTGTCTGTGCAACAGCAGCGCCGGCCACCAGGCCCAGCCACAACACAATCATCTTGATGAAACGCATCGAATCCCTCTCGTCAATCTTTGATTCTTTATTGCGGCGTGGATGAACACCAGCCAAATTAATCGCCTTTGCGACCGATCACCGCGACACGCGCAACAACGTCCTTTTCAACCGACGGCGCAACAAATTTGTGAATATCCCCGCCATAGATCGCGATTTCCTTGACCAACTTGGAAGCAATCGGCTGTAAAGCCACATCCGCCATCAGGAACACCGTCTCGATTTCGGAATTCAGTTGCTGGTTCATGCCGGCCATCTGATACTCATATTCGAAATCGGCAACCGCGCGCAGCCCCCGGACAATGACCGAAGCCTTCTGATCGTTCGCAAACTTCATCAACAGGGCATCAAATGCCACGACGTCGATCGCCCCCTGAACACCGGCGACTTCGCGGCGAACCATCGAAAGGCGCTCTTCGACCGAAAACATGGGTGATTTGGACGGATTGGTGGTGACGCCAATAATGAGCCGGTCGACCAGCTTCGCACCGCGGCGGATGATGTCCATATGCCCGAGCGTAATCGGATCAAACGTGCCGGGATAAACACCGATGCGTGTCATCACCTGTCCCTCTCTATCGTGTAGCGTGCGACATCACGCAGCAGATCAGCCTCGGCTCCATATTGGCCCAGATGCGCAATCGCCTGATCGACCAGCGCCTGGGCCTGCATCTTCGCGCGCTCAAGGCCAAGCAGCGAGAGAAATGTTGCCTTGCCGGCTGCCTGATCCTTTCCCAGAGCCTTGCCTGCAATCTCCTCATCGCCCTCAACATCGAGAATGTCGTCTGCAATCTGGAAGGCGAGTCCGACATCGCGCGCATAGCCCCGAAGTGGTGCGCGCCCCTCAGGCGGCAATCGGCCCATGATCGCGCCTGCCTCAAGGCAAAAGCCGATGAGCGCTCCGGTCTTCAATTGCTGGAGCCGTGTCACGGTTTGCAGGTCGTAGGTCATCTTTTCTGCTTCGAGATCCATCATCTGCCCGCCCGCCATTCCATCTGGCCCGCTTGCCCTTGCAAGTTCAAGCACCAGTTCTGCGCGAACGAACGGATCGCTGTGGGTTGCTTCATCGGCAAGCAGTTCAAAAGCCAATGCATGAAGCGAATCTCCGGCGAGTATCGCGGTTGCCTCGTCAAAAGCCTTGTGGACGGTCGGCTTGCCGCGGCGCATATCATCATCATCCATTGCCGGCAGGTCGTCATGAACCAGCGAGTAGACATGGATGCACTCGATGGCCGTTGCCACACGCATTGCTGCATGCTTGTCGACATTGAACAGGTCGCACGATGCAGTCACAAGCAGCGGGCGAAGCCGCTTTCCTCCACCCATCGTGGCATAGCGCATCGCATCGAACAGTTTGCGACGTGGATCATCAGGCACAGGCATCAAAAGATCAAACTGCCGATCCATCGCCGATGAAATTCGGTCGAGCGCGGCGTGCAAGCCAAGCGAGGCGGTTGCCATTTCCGCGTCAGCCGCCATCAAACGGCTCGATGCCTGCGGGCCTGCCATCGGCCCCAAGGCTGATCTTTTCGATCCGGGCCTGCGCGTCCTTCAAACGCGTTTCGCATTGGGCGCGGAGGGCATCACCCTTGGTGTAGAGTGTAATTGATTCATCCAGGCTTGCGTCTCCCGATTCGAGACGCGCAACGATGCTTTCCAATTCCTTGAGCGCGGCCTCGAACGACAGAGTGGAAACGTCTTCTGACATGGTCCGCTTCTCTGGCCTTACGGCTTCGCGGGGTCAAGCGGATAGGGCGAGACCGACCATATCGGCCAACTCGGAAAGCGCTTGTTTCTCCTCGGTTACCTTGATCGCGCGCATACCAAGAGCCGCTGCCGGTTTGCAGTTGATCCCGAGATCGTCGAGATAAACACACGCGCCGGGCGCGACTCCCAACGCATCGCACATCATCAGATAGATGAGCGGATCGGGCTTGCGGATGCCGACCTTCGAACTTTCGATCACATGGTCGAAACGCGCCATGATTGAAGCAATCGCGGCAGCCTTGGCCTCATCGCGCGCCATGCCTGCACCGTGCCCGGAAGGGACGTTGTTCGTGATGCAACCGGTCCTCAACCCTGCGGCCTTGATGGCATCAATCGCGGCAACCATAGCCGGTCGGATATCGCCCGAGAGCAAGCCCAGGACATCTGCGCCGGGAATCTGATGCCCAACGGCGGCTGCTTCCTCCGCAAACAGCGAATCGAAAGCGGCAGAATCGATTTCGGCACGTTCGAACCGTGCCCAGGCATTACTGTCCGGATTGGTCGCATTGATCCGGCGAATCGTGTCGACCGGGAACCCGCGCTGCGCTTCGTAGCGCTTGAATGCGTCAAAGGGCGACGACGTTATCACCCCGCCGAAATCCCAGAGCACGGCTTTCACCTCAGATCGCACGGAACCACCATACACCATCCACGGTTTCGCGCCGTGCGCGGCCATCAAGTTCGAGCCGCCGCAAATGCGCCAGCGCCTCACCTGTTGCCAATTCGCGATGTTCGCCGCCAATGACGCGGTTGAACAATTGACTGAAGCAATCGACAGCCCGGCGTGGTTCCGCAAGGTGGCTGGTGAGCGCATCAAGTCTCTGGAGATGTTCGTCACGCAACGCTCTCAACCGAATATGGAGACCCGTGAATGGTTCTCCATGTGCAGGGCAGACCAGCACATCATCCGGTAACAGGTTCAGCAGCTTGTCGATCGACGCCAGCCACTCGCCCAATGGGTCAGCATAGGGTTCCGTAATGTTGATCGAGACATTCGAACTGATCCGCGGCAACACCTGATCACCGGAAACGAGGACGCCGG
>JANLST010000322.1:0-3675 GCA_031362505.1 Sphingomonadales bacterium | reverse complement strand
CCATACTTTGCCTTGTCAGCCTTGACCTTCACGGCCAGCTGATGCCCTTCCCAGCCGACACTCACCTTCGCAATGCCGAGCCGATAGCTGGGCTTGGCCAGATCGACGAGCGCTGTCACGCCACCGCCATCGCGGTTGAAGAAGGGCAGGTTCCATTCCTTCGCCGTTTCGGCCAGCCATTGCCTGAAACCACTCACCCGGCCCCGAACCGCCAGCACCGAAACGAACACGTCAGGCGCATAGGCGCCGGGCATCGGTACCTTGATGACGGGGTCCTTGCCGGAAAGTTCGGTGACATAGCTCAAAAGGACGCCCTCGCGTTCGACCGTTACCAACGCTGTCGCCTCACGGAACGGCATCCGCACCTGGAATTTTGCCGTATCGCCTGCCTTGTAACTTTTGGCTTCGGGAATCAGGTCCATCCGGTCACCATTGTCGCCGCCGAACCACCATTCGTCTTCACCAGCGAGCCAGACCGACGTGACAGCTCGGGCAACATTGCCATCGGGGTCTGTCGTTGTCGCGACCACCGTGACTTCGCCCGAAACGCCTGGCGCCAATTGGCACGAGGCCAGCCCTTGCTTGTCGGTTGTCGCAGAACAGCCTCCGCCAATCTTCACCACGCGCACCTGGTTGTCATAGGCGTAAAACCCGCCGATCAATCGCCGTCGCGCCGTCAGTATCTCGCGGGTGTAAACATCGAGCCGCACCGGACGGCCCTTGACCGCCTGGCCCTCGGTATCGAGAGCAGCGATCCTCACCCGCAGATCGCTGTCGCGCATCAACCAACCATCGGTCTTGATCCCGAGCTGGATCGCCGAGGAAAGCAGCGCGATTCGGCGGGATGCCGTCAGCGTTTCGCCGTTGGCATCCTCATAATCCATCTCGACCGTCATGTCGGTTGCATTGTCGATCTCCTGCGCGATATCGATGCTGGTCGTGGCCGTCCCATCCCCCCCCAAAGTGGCGGGCAACGTCTGAGCCAGAGGAAGGTCGGGGGCGGGCTCCTCATCGTCACTGCCGCTCAGCGGAGTTGTGCCTTCTTTCACCATCCGGCCACCGAAGGTCCAGTCTTCCCAGCCTTCGGGCGTGCTAATGCGAAGGGAGAAAGCGGTTCGCAGATTGACGGGAAGCCCGGGCGCGGGACCGCCCGAGAGAAAACCGACGAACAGATTGAGCGGGACGGACTTGGGCCTGACCAGCGCGGACTTGGGCCCCGTTATCGTCGCCTTCATCGTCGGCAAACGAAACTCGTCGACGCGGAAACTCTGGTCGAGATAGATCGGGTCCTCTTTCCCGACCTTGATCTGCATCGTATAATCGCCCTGCGGCGCGCCCTTGGGCACCGTCCAGCTGGTCTCGCCAATTCCGTCCTTGCCGATCGAAACGGGCAACTCGAACTCTGTGCCTGACCCCGAATGGCTGAGTTTGAGCGTACCGATGATCGCATCGGCAAAGCCGAAACCCCCGCCAATCGGGCGGCGCAAAATATGCTTCATGTTGATCGTTTCGCCTTCGCGCACCAGCGTCCGATCGAAAATCGTGTGAATGATGTCATCCGCTTCAGACCAGCCATAAGGCAGGTCAAAATCGTAGGGCCGGATACCCTCGCTCCATTCGGTGAGCGTAAAGCTGAAATCCCCAGCCTTGCGCGCCGAGACCATCAACGCATGGCTGTCCGAATTTTCATCGCAACTGCCTGAAGTTTCCGGAACAGGAAGGCCATGACTGATCGAAACCCGACCGAACTTGTCGGTCACACCACTGGCGAGTTGCTTGCCATCGCAACTATCCGTGATCCGCACCACTGCCCCTGCGACCGGCAGCGCCGTGTCCAACGTCGTCACCCAGGCCAGCGAACCTTCACGACCCCATTTGAAATGAACCGCCATGTTGGTGACAAGCGCGCCGGCCGCCACGTAACGCGGCACATCGCGGCCGAGCAGTGTCCGCCCGAGCGTCGGGCTGTTCAACTCGACGACATAGAACCCGGGCTCCTTGAGCGGAATCCCGACCACTTCGAAATCCTTGCCTTTGCCTGGAAGCGCAAGACTGAGCCCTTCGCCCTTTCCATTGAGGAGCGAACGCGTGCCGGTATAATTGACATCAACATCCTCGCCCTTGATCGTTTCGGTGCGAAAATCATTGTCATCGGCATCGTCGAGATCGCGCAACCACCGGGCAATTTGCCCGTCAGAAGCGTCGACGCGGAGAGTTTCCCCACCAACCTTGGTCATCCGTTGCTCCAGCGCGGGTTCGACGGCGCGGACGGTAACAGGAAGGATGCCGCCTTCATTGGCTTCGATGATCCCGAACGTCGCGGCGAACTTCACAAGCGGCGGCGGCGCATCGATCTTCACTTCGAGCGGGAATCGCTGGGCATTGACCAACTTGCGCCCGCTTTCGTCGACGATGTTGGCCGGAATCGAGATCACACCCTTCCTCGCGGCGGGAAGCGGCGCGACGAATTGCACGTCGCTGATCGTCGCCTTGTTCTCGTCTTCCTTCGACAGCTTGGGCGAGAGCGTCGTGCCGTCCGCAAAAGTCAGGCGGACAGCCTTGGCGGATGCCAGCGGTACGGGCGCCGTGAAGCGCAGATAGGCGGGCTGGACAGGGTTGCACCCCGCCTGCGGATTGACCCGTCCACATTCGAAACGCGCCGAAAATTCCTTGCGAACCGTAAAATCGAACCGCTGGTCGCGGCCCGCAAGCCGACCATCCGTGCTGGCAATATCCTTCGCCCAGACCACCGAGACGTCTCGCCCCGGCGGAAGCGGACGGCGACATTTGACCGCAACCATATTTTGATAGGCCGTCGCGCGATCAGCCGCGCTCAAAGGCACATTCGCTGGCAATCCACCTTCTTCGAGGAAGTTGCGCAGATTCCAGTTCTCCGTGCCGAGATCTGCAATCAGCTTGGGAGCCAAAGATAGATCCAAGACATCAAGCGCGATTTTCTCGCCAATACCGTCAACCGCACAATAGCCGTGCGCCGCCACCGACTGACGGTTGGGCGCGACATTGGCTGCGACGAGGAACACCTGGCCTTCCTCGATATCTCCGTCATAGGTGCCGGGTAGAACCGCCCGAGCCGAGGGTCCGCCGGTGTCGATCTTGTAATCGGACGGGCCGCTCAGTTTCACGCCCCTGGCACTGGCAAGGTCGCCACGCATCTTCACTTCGCACGTCACGCCACCGGGGAGCGGACTGGCAAACTCATGAACGAAGGTCTGCGGGTCGACCCAGCGGCCGGTGCCGCTGACGGGGCATTTGACATTGAACGGCGGCGTCGCGCGCGGATCACCGAGCGGCACCATTGGTTCGGAAAAGCGCATCGTGAAGCGGTCGATCACTCCGCCATTGCCACCTGCGCCGCCCGGCGTTGCGAGGATGACCTGAGGCTGCGATCCAGTAAGGGCGACAAGCGGGCTCGCCAACGCAGCCAGTCCGGCCACGACCACCCAAGGCTTCCACCACATACTTTCCTCCCGAACGCGAATCTTCACAAGACCAGTGAAATTGACGCCAAACCGGGGCACGAGTCTAGGCTTTCCCGCAGCAGCGAAACACAATAGTGCGTGGGAACTCCACAACCGTATCAGGATTGAAAATGGCAGGGCTCTATTTCGAGGAATTTCATATTGGGCAAACCTTCCACCACGGGCTGCGGCGAAC
>JANLST010000223.1:0-9908 GCA_031362505.1 Sphingomonadales bacterium | reverse complement strand
CGCGGGGCGATCGACGGTGTACCGACCCCGCCGTCTTCGACCCCTTTCACGGCCTTTGGCGAGGAGTTGCTGGCGATTATCCCGCCCTTTACGCTCGTTGGTGCCGCTCGTCGGGGATCCTCTGCCTTTGCAATCAACCTTGCCGTCGCCGCGCTGGTAGGAGCGATTGCCTGGAGTCTGTACTGGCTGACGGGCGACGGGAAGCAATGGCTGGCGGTTGGCATTGGTGCCTATGCCGTATTCAGCTGGGCAACAACGCTGCGCGAGAAAGATCCTCCGGCTTTCGAACTGATCTGGCGGACGCCCAGCTTTATATGTGTAGTTATCGGTTATGGGCTGATTTCCTTCACGGCTTATGCGGTCAGCGCCTTTTCTCCAGCTTATGCGATCCGAACCTTCGAAGCAGACCCACAAACGGTCGGTTTCATTCTTGGCGGCACCGGGGCCGCCGGGGGGGCCTTGGGCGTTATCCTGGGCGGCTGGCTGGCGGACCGGTTCAGGCGAACAAACCCTTCGGGCCGAGTCATTGTGATACTCATGGGTTCTATCGGGCCGCTCGTTCCGTTCGTCCTCGCCTTCACTACCCATAGCGAGGCGCTCTACTACCTCCTGCAAGTGCCAATGCTTTTGCTATCGAGTTCCGCGCTTGGGGCTGCGGGCGCGACAACCATGGACCTCGTCCTGCCCCGGATGCGCGGCATGGCAACCGCAACCTTCTTTATCGGCACGACATTGATCGGCCTCGCACTCGGTCCCTATATTGCAGGAAAAGTGTCGACTTTGACTGGCAGCCTATCAACCGGCCTTCTGTCATTGCTTGCCGTCGCGCCGATCTCGGTGGGGGCGCTCATCTACGTCTATCGCAACCTACCAGCTGCGGAAGCAACCCTACTTGAGAGAGCAAGGGCTGCCGGCGAGCCTGTCTAGGCTGAATTTCTCCCGACCGAGTGATAGTCGAAACCGGCGCGTTTTGCTTCGTCGGGCTGATAGATATTGCGCAGGTCGACCAAGCAACGCTGACGCATCGCGTCGCCAAGTCGCTTCAGGTCCAGCGCGCGGAATGCATCCCATTCGGTGACGATCACGACGGCATCGGCGCCATCGGCAACCGCATAGGGATCCGCAAGACACGTAATTTCCGGCATCATTGCCTGCGCCAAAGCCATGCCCTCTGGATCATAGGCGGCGACATTGGCGCCTGCATCGAGCAACGCCTGCACGATAGCTAGCGAAGGTGCGTCGCGCATGTCATCGGTGTTGGGTTTGAAGGTCAACCCGAGCAAGCCAATCTTGCGTCCCCTGACATCGCCGCCAACCGCTGCAATAACCTTTCGGCCCATCGCGCGCTTGCGGCTCTCATTGGCCTTAACCACGGCCTCAACGATACGCACCGGGGCGTCAAAATCTTCCGCAGTCTTGAGGAGCGCCAGCGTATCCTTGGGAAAGCAGGAGCCGCCATATCCGGGACCAGCGTGGAGGAATTTCGAGCCGATCCGGTTGTCGAGCCCAATCCCGCGAGAAACATCCTGCACATCGGCACCCACGGCTTCGCACAGATCTGCAATCTCGTTGATGAAGGTGATCTTTGTCGCAAGGAATGCATTGGCGGCATATTTGATCAGTTCGGCTGTCCGTCGACCGGTAAAGAGAATCGGTCCTTCGTTCAGGAAAAGCGGCCGATAGACTTCACGCATTACGGCCCGAGCCCGTTCATCTTCCGTGCCAATAACGATCCGGTCAGGCCGCTTGAAATCGCTGATCGCCGCGCCTTCGCGCAGAAATTCCGGATTGGAGACGACCGTCCATGCAATACCCGGCGCCTCTTCGGTCAGGATGCGTTCGACTTCGTCACCGGTTCCGACGGGGACAGTTGATTTCGTGACAATGACCATCGGACGCTTTGCCGAAGCGGCAACATCGCGCGTCGCCTGATAGACATATGAAAGGTCGGCATGCCCGTCACCACGACGTGAGGGCGTGCCAACCGCAATGAACACGGCATCGGCATTCGCAACTGAAGCCGAAAGGTCTGTGGAAAAGGACAGTCGCCCCGCGGAGGCATTGTTGCCAACCAAAGCTTCAAGGCCGGGTTCATAGATCGGCATGACTCCGTTCTTCAGCGCATCCACCTTCGCCTGATCCAGATCGACGCAAATGACATTGTGGCCGAAATCAGCAAAACATGCGCCCGAGACAAGGCCAACATAGCCTGCGCCAATCATCGTTATATTCATGAAACGCCCTCAAATGATCCGGGTCAGGCCCATAACCTGACTGCCTCTGCCCCGCCAGTCCCAACGAAAAGGGGCCGGTCTTTCGACCGGCCCCTTCGTTTCAATCCAAAAGGATTAAAATATCTTACATTCCGGAACCCGGACCGTAGGTGATTTCCACGCGACGGTTCTGCAGTTCGCGAACACCGTCGGCGGTTTCAACGCGTGGCGCGCCTTCACCAAATGCCTGGGTGCTGATTACGCCAGTCGGAATGCCCTTGCCTTCAAGATAGGCACGAACCGAAGCGTTACGACGTTCGGACAAGCCGACGTTGTACTTCGGTGTACCTGACTTGTCGGCATGGCCTGCAAGCATGACCTGAGCCTGGCCGCAATCGGCATAGGCGCCAGCCGCACTGTCGAGGATCCCGGCTGCTTCCGCCGTGATGTCCGACTTATCCCACTCGAAGAACACAATATACGGTCCAGGCGAGCAGACTGCCGCCGGAGGCGGAGGTGGCGGCGGAGGTGGAGGCGGTGGAGGCGGTGGTGGTGGAGGCGGTGGTGGAGGAGCTGCCGGCTCACCAAAATTGTAGATCAAGCTGCCAAGAAGGCTATGTGAACGATAACGACCTTGGGTCGAACGTCCGGCAAGATCAACCAGGGACAGGGCGTCAGCATTGAAGAAGCGATACTTCAGGCCAACATCCCAATGGTCGTTGAGCGGAGCACGTACACCGGCGATCACCTGCCAGGCAAAGCCCGTGTCGGAATCATTGATCGAGTCGCCAAATGCATCAAGCGCATAACTTGCCTTGACTCGGGCGACACCGCCACCAAGACCAACGAAGCCATTCAGCCCATCATCATCGCCAAAATCGAGCATGCCGTTGAGCATGAAGCTCAAAACAGAAGTGTCTCCGCCAGCGTTGTTGTAGGCCTTGGCCGGCGCATTCACGATCGTCCCAGAAGCGTTGGGGACTGGCGTGGTCACGGTTGACGTGAAGGCATCTACGCTCGCCTTCTTGTAGCCCACTTCGGACTCAAGGCGAAAACCGCCGAAATCATAACCGATAATGCCATCGACATCATAACCGGTGTCATGGTCGACTTCAGTCGCATTCGCAACAATACCGACGTCGTACACGGTGTCTTCGACGATCGAAGGACCGCCCTCAATACCGATATACCAGGCATCATCACGCGCAAGCGCAGGTGATGCAATGGCGGTGGATGTGAGTGCCATAGCAATGGCTAGCTTTCGCATAATAATCCCCTTTCTCATTTGTCACTCGGGACAGCGTGCATCCACTAGCCAATGGGCAAGATGCGCGCAAGCATAGAAATGGGCGTAACTGTTGCTGAAATGTCGCAGTTGTGGCTGCTGTGACGGTAAAGAGTATTGCTGATAAAAGAATCAGCCTGCGATCAAACCGTGCGTGCGCATCGTAGCGAGAATTGTATTGACTGCGACTCGCGTCTCTGCGTCGATCACTACACCTCCTGCGACGCTGGCAATTGCGGATTGTCGAGAACCCACAACCTGCTTTCCACCGATCCGGATAATTGTCGCCTCGATCTCGCCCACGATCCAGCCGCTTGCTGCGCGTCGGACCGGCTTGCCCTCTGCAATGCACCACGCTTCCATGCCTTCCTGCGACGGCACAAACCGCCAGCCGCCATCGGTCCAGCAGGCGATCGCATTGTCATGCCCCAGCCAGGTGCCACCGGCCCCGTTGCCCACGATCCAGCATTGGCCGGGAAGAGGTGCCGAAGGAATGGCTGCGGGTGCGACAGCCTGGACGACCGGCTGGACAAGCGCGTCGATGAGGACAAGCGCCTCATTATGGGTTGCTTCTTTTTGAGCCTGTCCGCTTGCGAGCATGGGAAAACCAAGCCTTGGGGTATCATCGGTCATGGGGTTGATTCCTTAGATCAGTGAAAAAATCATTGTAGCAGGGCGCGACATGCCGAAATTGCCAATCTGGCAAATGCTCACCTTCAGCCGCTCTGATCCATTGGCGTGGTCGGCGGCCCTCATCGATGCGGGACAAATCATGCGGGTTTCCGACTGTTCGGTCGTCTGCGCCTCGCCAGTATCTGGCATAAGGGTGACCGAGAAACGCTCCGCTTCCTCGACGAGTGGAGCATCCACCCCGTCGAGCCACCGCCAGCCATTCCGGCTGCGTCGCACCCAGCTGATTTCAGTGTCTCCATTCGTCAGGACGCGGGCCCTGACATGCGCCGGGGCAGGTGGCAGCAGGGCCTGGATCGGCCGCTCAAGCCGCTGCTCGGGCGGAACCACATCCGCAATGCCGACGGCCATGACACGCACGAGCTCCGTGCCTGGTGGGACATCGATAAGGGAAAAGACTTCGCGCTCGGCGAGGATGAACCGTTCCCCTGCGAGATGTGATTGTATCGCCCATTCTGTGCCTCTTCGGCCCCGAAGAAGTCCGGAAAGTCGAAATCGATTGTTCCCCAAAGGCTCTGCAGAGCAAAACTGGACCAGTTCGCTGCCAACCAAAGCCGCATTGGCACCCGCGTTGACGGCTTCCCTGCTGCAGGAATGCAACTGCATCGAATCGTTGAGCAGCGTCACATCAAGGGCATTGGTCTCGTCGAACAACAGGGAGCTGGCGGGCGCAAGCGGAGTCTGTACCGTTCCGATCATTGCGGGCGATGCTGTGGCCCCGACTTCCTGCCAGCTCGCGCCATCGTCGAGGCTCAGCAACAGAGAGGCCCGCCGCCAGCCTGACGACTGGCCAGCGGCTGCAACGGCAACACGCGGCGCCGCAGCAACTGTATCATCAAGCGGCGGAAGATCGAGCAAATGGAAGACAGTCGGGCCGTGAGCAATGTCGGCTTGCGACACGTTACGGCCGGGATCGGAGGCCAGAATCTGTCCGGAAGTGACTCCATATTGCGTCAGATCAACCTCAACCACCATCCGGTCCAGCGTTAGCCATAATCTCCGGACGCGTTCCCGACTGTTATTGCCACCGCGTTTGCCGATACAATTCGTGTCACGATCCGCCGTGCGGCCATATCGATCCGGCAGCGTCGGTCACCAAGTTCGGCCCGGCATTCGGGCGAAGTCTCCTCGACGACCGGGGCTTCCAGCAACGAAGCCGGTCCTCGCAGTTCGGCAGAAAAACTCAGGCCGTCACTTTCAACGCCGCCCAGTTCGCCACGAACAAGGAAGAGCGGATTGTCGGAAGGGTTGGCCCAATTGACGGCGGATACACGCAGTCGCGCGCCATCCCATCGACCCGCCAGGAGATCGATCTCGGTGATAAGGCTGCTGGTCAACGCGCCAGCCAGCTCCATGGTATCAGGGTCGAGGCTGTCACGCCGTTCAATAGCGGACGGAACCATGCCCGGTGCAGCACGATAAACAAGCCCGTCGAGAACCAGGTCGCGGTCATGGCTGGTAAAACCCAGCACAACCCCGTCAAGGCGTTCGATCCGCCAGCAAAAGGCGAGGGCCGTGAGGTCATCTTTGAACCAGTCGGTCATTGGTCAGCCTTCGCGGATTTCGACGAGCGGAACCGAGGGCACATCCCCGGCCATCCAGTTTCCTGAGTCGATCGACAGTGTGTCCTCCGCAAAGCGGACAGGAACGTCGAAGCGGAACCCTGCACTTACAACGGCCCCTGCCGCCGGTGGCGACGTCAAAAGGATGAAACCGCCTTCGCCCAGAGTCCAGTTTGTCACCATCTGACCATTGACCGCAACAACGACCGAGCCAGGCTCCGGCCGCGTAATTCGTCGCCTTTCGGCATCTGGCCCGTCACCATAGGTCTTGACGAGCGCGTATTCCGTCCTGACACCATCGCCAGCGCCGAGAACCTGATCGAGTGCCGTGGATACCCCGGTCATCTTGTGCGAGGAATGATCAAGAGGATCACGGAACCGAAATCCCTTGGCCGCGCCCCGTCGCGCGCGAAAAAAAGCGATCAGCGTTTCGAGATCGGCGTCCGATCGCACGCCGGGTCCTGCATCGAATCGCAATCGACCGCTCGCCCAATCGATATTCCGCTGTTCATGGCCCGAACTGGTCGCGACAATGGCCGTCGAAAAGCCCGGCATTACACTTGCGCCGCGACCCAACGACAAAGGGAAGGAAACATCGTCAAAAGCCTGCACATCGTCCTCCGGCACATGAAAAAGTGTGAATCCGTCACGCACCACTTGTGGGAGCGCCCAAATGAAAATCTCCGCAGCGCCGCGCTGTTTCGCGTCCCACGCAGCGGCTTCGATCAGCGGCCATTGACCGGTATCGCCGGGCGCAAGGACGAAGCCGGAGAAGTAATGCTGGCGTGCAGGAGGATAACCTTCTGCGAGCGCCTCGCCCCAGGCGATCCGGAATTCGGGTGATTTGCGCCGCAACGCATACACGCTCGAGACCGGCATAGCGGCGGCACGCGCAGAAGCCGAGACATACGATGTTTCCGCCAGCCTGGCAAGAAACGCCTCGCGGCCTGCCTTGGTCCAGCCTCGCGTTTTTTGCTCGGTTGCTGCCATCCTAAAATCCTTTCGACATAGAAAAGACCGCAAAGGCGTTTCCGCCCGCGGCCCTTCGCAGCGGCTTGGCTGCGAATCACATTTTTCCATTGAACTCTTTATAGACAAATCAGCGTGACGCTGTCAACTTATAATTACCTTATAGGTTATTTTAAGGTTCATAATAGGATTTTATTCCTTCAGCCGTGCGGGTTTAGAGGGGCGTTGGAAAAGCCTCGCAACCCTGTTATCGGGCGATCACATCGCATCCCGAGCCCGGAAAGTCAGCACCCATGAAATTCTTCGTCGACACGGCCGATACCAAAGACATTGCTGATCTGGCCGCAACCGGATTGCTCGACGGCGTGACCACCAACCCCTCGCTGATTCACAAATCCGGCCGTGACTTCATGGAAGTAACGAGAGAGATTTGCGCGCTGGTCGATGGCCCGGTTTCGGCAGAGGTCGTCGCACTCGATCATCCCACAATGATGAAAGAGGCAGAAATCCTGCGGAAGATTGCCGACAATGTCTGCATCAAGGTGCCGCTGACCATCGACGGGCTCAAGACCTGCAAGGCGCTGCGTAGCGACGGGACGATGGTCAATGTGACTTTGTGCTTTTCCGCCAACCAGGCGCTGCTCGCGGCCAAAGCGGGGGCGAGCTTCATATCACCCTTTGTCGGGCGACATGACGATAACGGCTTCGATGGGATGGCGCTCATTGCCGACATCCGCCTGATCTATGACAATTATGATTTCGCGACCGAGATCCTTGTCGCCAGCGTCCGCCATCCGATCCATGTGCTCGAATCGGCTCGGATCGGCACCGATGTCATGACGGCCCCACCTGGTGTCATCAAATCGCTCTTCAACCACGTCCTGACCGACAACGGCATTGCCGGATTCCTCGCCGACTGGGAAAAGACAGGGCAGAAGATCGGGTGAGCGCGGGCGGTCCTGCCGCGCTGGTCACCGCCTGGGGCACTCACCTCCGCCAGGAACGTCGGCGGTCGCTCCATACCGTCCGCGCCTATGTCGCCACGGCCGAGCGGTTGCTCGATTTCCTGAGCGAGCACCAAGGCGGGCCGCCGCAACTCGATTCGCTTCAGCCCACTGATTTGCGGGCTTTTCTTGCTCGCCGACGAGTGGATGGCCTCGGCAATGCGAGCGCCGCACGTGAATTGTCCGCTGTCCGTGGCTTTCTCGTCTTTGCGAACGGCGAGGCGTCCGTTCCAAGGCTCAAAGGTCCTCGCGTCAAGAGGGGGCTGCCGCGCGCCATTTCACCGTCCGAAGCGATCTCGCTCGCCGAAGACGTCGCCGAACAGGCCGCTGATGCGTGGATCGCGGCGCGTGACTGGGCCATTCTCCTTTTGCTCTATGGTGCCGGATTGCGAATCAGTGAAGCGCTTGGCCTGACGGCGAGCGTCCTGCCGCTTGAACGAGTCCTCCGCGTGACCGGCAAGCGCGAAAAGACACGGATCGTTCCCTTGCTCGCGCCCGTCGCCGATGCGATCAATGCCTATGTCGCGCTGTGCCCCCATGTCGCCTCCGAAAAGGAGCCTCTGTTCCGCGGCAGCCGGGGCGGTCCGCTCAATCCGGCGATCATCCGACGTTCGGTCAGAGCCGCGCGAACACGCCTTGGGCTGGGGGAGCGGACGACGCCGCATGCCCTGCGCCACAGTTTCGCCACGCACTTGCTCGCCGGAGGCGCGGATTTGCGCAGCCTGCAGGAATTGCTCGGCCATGCCAGCCTGAGCTCAACGCAGATCTACACATCGGTCGATGCCGCCTATCTGCTTGACGTTTACCGGAACGCACATCCGCGGGCTTGAAGTACCTAGTGGCTGTGACCCGATGAGGGGTAGACGAACTGCCGCAACAGTCCGGTCCGCTCAAACGGTTTCCAAGTTCCCTCTTCCTGTGCAAGTCGGTCGGCGATCGCATAAAGGACGACCGGATTGAAGCCGAGCCCACAATGGCTTCCATAGACTCGAATATTATCCGTCATCGCATCTTCGGGCTCAATGCAATTCTGCCAGGCAACGATACCGTCTTCCTTGGTGAAAATTGCCGTCGATGGCACAGGCGGCGGCAAATGGCTTTCGCGCAATTGCTCATGGACGCTTGGTTGATCGAGCTTGTGTCCTGTCATCTGTTGATAGGCGCGCCAGGCATTGGTGGAACGCGGGTTGCCGACAATCGGTGAACCCAAAGTAATGATCTGGCGGACAAGATCGGGGCGACGACGCGAAAGCTGGCGTGCCATCATGCCGCCAAGGCTCCAGCCAATCAGGCTGACCTTGGAACCTGTATTGGCATGCACTTCGTCAAGCCGTTCAATCAGATGTTCGCCTTCATCGCCGATCGCCTTGGGACCAAGGTTTCGGCCAAGATTCCATGTATGGGCATCATAACCCATTCGATCGAGGTAACGCCGAAGGATCCCCGTCGAACGGTCAGAGGTGATAAAACCGGGCAGGACGAGCACCGGGTGGCCATCGCCACGCGGCGCCATGGCCAGCAACGGCGCAGCCATCGGCATCGATCCAAGCTCCATCAACGCGCGCATCGGCTCCGTAAGGGCCAGGAGCATAGACGGTGGCGCAACTCTATTTGCTTGTTTTTCCAGCATTATTTGTGATTTCCTCTTCCTCTGCCAATATGCTGCGTTGTTTTGAGTCACGACGCAAGCGTTTTGCGTAGTTAATTGCAACCGGACCCAGTCAGCGCGCGTAAGGATTAACCGTCAATGCTGGTGGACGCGAACCCCAGACAGAGGCATTGATCAGCATTCCCCGTCGGAGTGTGCCCATGAAACCGATCCTTGCCCTGACGGCAATTGCCGCATTCAGCGCCCCCCTGCTGGCACAAAGCGCCGCACCATTTGTGGTTGCTGAAACCGGCAATGGCTATTGGCGGCTCGACGACGCGGTCCGCGCGGTCGGCAGCGCAGAGGCCATGATCGTCATTGCTCCGGGAACCTATCGCGATTGCGCCGTCCAGACAGCGGGCATCATCACATTCCGGGCAGCGCGTTCGGGCAGCGTGATTTTCGACGGAGGCATCTGCGAAGGCAAGGCGGCGCTCGTCCTGCGCGGTCGGGGCGCTCGGATCGAGGGGCTCATCTTCCAGAATATGCGGGTTCCCGACGGCAATGGCGCGGGGATCCGGCTTGAACAGGCCAATC
>JANLST010000222.1:0-3127 GCA_031362505.1 Sphingomonadales bacterium | reverse complement strand
AGTGGCGCAGGAAGCCTTCATGGAATCCTATCATGTGGTGGGGACCCACCCCGAACTGCTTCCCACCTTTTCGGACACCAATTCCAAATATGACGTGTGGCCGAATATTTCGCGCGCGATGTCTGCCTCCGGCCCGCCCAGTCCGCATACGGATCTGAAAAACCCCGACCCTGCTGCGTTCCCGGATGGGGAGGCGTTCACCAGCTTCTTGCACCCGATCAGCAAGCAACTGTTCCAACGACTTGGCGAGGACCGGGTAAAAGTCACTCTGCCAAATGGAACAAGCGGCATTTTCGACAAGGAAGCAAACTACATCGAAGGCGAGGTTCAATCGGCCGATCCGCATTTGTGTAACTGGATTGGTGGCAAGATCGCGCCCGGCGAAGAACACACGCCGTCCATTTACTCGGGGGAGTCTCCGCACGCCTATCGTGACGAGCGGGCATCGGCGAGACGGACGGAAATGCGCCCCCAATTTGGTGATTATGTCGACAGCATCAGCGATGCCGACCTGATCGACGCCATCTTCTACAGCGTATTTCCCAATCTCAGCCCGTGGGCCGATTTCAATCCGATCTTCTATCGCTTCCGTCCCGATGGCGACAATCCCGAGCAGTCACTGCATGAGGTGATGTTCATGGTCGCCGTTCCCGATGGGGAAGAGCGTCCGCCTCCGGCAAAATGCACATTCCTGGACTTGCATGATGATTATACGCAGGCGACGGAGTTCGGCAGCTATTTGAACAAGATATTCAATCAGGATTATCTCAATCACCGGATGGTTCAGAAAGGGCTTCATAATCACCCGAAGGGCGAGATCATTTTTGCCAGCTATCAGGAAAGCAAGTTACGCCATTTTCACGATACACTGAACAAATGGCTGACCAGCGACGTTGCCCCGAAGAGCAAATAAGGGTGTGACCGATCACGGCCAAGAGATTCCGGAAGGCTTTGCTCCGGCAAATTTCAGCCGCGGTTTTCTTGACCATTCTGGGCCGTACTATTTGAAGGACGGGCAGGGGGCACCGATTGTTGGCTGCCGGATCTTGCCACAGCACATGAACTATATCGGTTCTGCGCATGGCGGCGTGCTTGCCACGCTTGCAGATGTGGCCTTGAGTCTCGCCGTTTATGTCAGCGACACGCCCAATCGCCCGGTCTCGACCGTGAGTATGTCGACAAGCTTTCTCAGCGCTGCCCGTTTGGGAGACTGGATAGAGGCGGTCGGAACGATTGACCGGATCGGGTCCACCCTTGCGTATTCGCACGGCTCGATATGGTGCGGCGATCGGACGTTGATGACGATGAGCGCAGTGTTCAACATCATCCGCCCTAAAGGCTCGGCTTAACCATCCGACCTTACGTATATGGGCGTCAGGCATTTTTCCAAGCGCATCCATGGTTTGTGAACGACCAACTTATTTGATAGTGGCAGGTCATGCAGTTTGGCGTAGTCTCTGCGAACTAGGAGAAATGCTTCTGACGCAAAAGCGCGGAAGGGATGTAATATTCTTGCTTGGGAGGGCATCATGAAAAAATCGCTCGTATCCGGTTTCAAACTGAACCTGCTGGCCGGGGCAGCTGTGGGCTGTTTGGCGATCCCTCAGGCCGCGTTCGCGCAGCAAGCCGCAGATCGCGAAGAGAAAGATGTCATCGTGGTGACGGCGCGCCTGCAGAACGAAACGTTGCAAGAAGTTCCGGTTACGGTCTCAGTGGTCGACAGCAAGACGATCCAAGATTTCCATGTGAACAAGATCGAAGATGTTGCCGCCCGCGTCCCCACGCTCAATGTCCAGGTCGGCGGCTCGGGATCGGGCGGATCGATCGCGCTGCGCGGGATTGGCACCTCGGCGATCTCGGCGGCATTCGATTCGGCGATCGCATTTGATTACGACGGCGTCGTGGTCAGCTCGATGCGCCTGCTTCAGGCCGGGTTCTTCGATGTCGGCCAGATCGAAGTGCTGAAAGGCCCGCAATCGCTTTACTTCGGCAAGAGCGCCACCGCCGGCGTGCTCTCGCTCAAGTCGGCCGAGCCGACCAAGAGTTGGCAAGTAGGCGGCAAGGCCAGCTATGAGTTCGAGGAGCGGGGGAAGGTCGTCGGCGGCTTCATTTCCGGGCCGCTGAGCGACACTCTCGGTGTCAGAATTGCGGCGCAGTATTCCGACGCCTCGCGCTTTCAGCGCTTCCAGACCGGCACGCCGACGGTGCTCAAGGCCGGCAGCCTCAAGGATTTTGTCGGCCGGGTGACGCTCAACTGGAACCCGCAGGAACGCTTCAATGCCAATCTCAAGGTCCAGTTTACCCGCACCGAAAACGACGGCGCCATCTCTCAATCGGACATAAACTGCGGCCCCAATGGCCGCGCCGACGAAATCTCGCTGTTCGGCGGCGCTTTGTTGATTCCGGCTGGCTATGATTGCAAGTCCAACGATGGGCGCTATTTCGTGCCCGATAGTCATCCGGCGTTAGCACCATCGGTGCCGCTGCCTTCGCGCGCTGCGGGGTTCAACGGCGTGGCGTTTGGCGAGACCGACGTCTGGTTCAGTAGGCTGCGGATGGACCTAGACATGTCTGACAGCCTCAAGCTTACTTCGATTTCGGGTTTTCTTAACATGAACGCGATCGACGTCGGTGCTTACAGCTACGGCGGCATCGGTCCGGCGTTTTCGCCGTTCGGCCCAGTCGCCTTGGTAATTCCAGGCGCCTACCTGGCCAACAATACACCGGGAACACCCTTCGGCGTCGGGTCCAGCGATCCGACCAACAAGCTGCGCCAATACACGCAGGAACTACGCCTCGCGAGCGACTTTGAAGGTCCGTTCAATTTCATGGTCGGGGCGTTCTACGAAAAACGCAAATACACCTTCGACACCGCGCAGCAAGCGGTCAACATCTCGCTGTTGGCTCCCGATCCGATCACTGGATACACTTTCGATTGGGACAAGATCCACGTTACCAATACCGACGCATATTCGGTGTTCGGCAGCTTCAGCTTCAAACCTACCGAACAGCTCGAGATCTCAGGCGGCGTTCGCTACACCAAAGAGAAAAAAGTCAACACCATCAGCGTTCCCTACGTTCATTTCTTCCTCTCTTCCGGTCCTGCCTTCATCGACTCGGGCTTTTT
>JANLST010000415.1:0-1962 GCA_031362505.1 Sphingomonadales bacterium | reverse complement strand
GAAGACTGCAGGTCGATTTGCTGCTGTAGTGTAGGTCGCCACCGTGATTGCCAAAGCGCCGATCAATACGGCATGCCCTACCAGGCTCACGGCCAATATCGTGTAGCTACCGATCGCAATCGCAAATGATATCGCCCACATCCAGCCAAGAACCTGCAATACCATGTGCCTGGTCGTAAAATCAGGAATATGACGAAGCGGGCTAACTTCGTGGTCGAAAACATAACCCCACATAAATGCAATGGTCTTCCTCATAACGTCTATCCTTGTCCAAAAATTGTAAGCCAAATCAAAGCATCAAAAAACACTAAATTTCGGAAATACTTCGAACCGCTTTCAGAACTTCGACAAACTTCGGACCTTTGCGGCTGTATTTATCTACCCAAGGTATTTGTAGTGCAACAGATGGCCTTTGGTGCATATCACCGAGGTTCCAAAAAAATCCGTTTCTTTGAGCTGCGCGACAATAGCGCCGCCTATGCCCCAGGTTGCCCGAACATGGCAGCGTGGAGCCCGTTATGATGCAACCACCAACGCTGCGCTGCGCCCATTCGGAAATCGCCTGGAATTTCATCATCCAGAATGAAAACGGGAATGACATGCCCATGGTTAATGGCAGCCGCGAGGGCCGGGTGGTCATGAAGGCGCAGATCCTGTCTGAACCATAAAAGATGTGTCGCCACGTACCACCTCCAGGAAAAATGCGGGCCCGACCGAGAGAGGAGGGAAGCCAGACCCGCATTTCCGCGACCCTACACAACCGATCGATAGGGAAGGTTTGAGGACCGGTTGTGTGGTTTCCCGTAACTGACTGATCGAGCGTTGATCCGAAACCTGTCTCTTGGGGCAGGTTGGGATTCCGGTCTCAGTATCCAGCCTCTATCGCCAGTCGGATGGCATCTGCGCTGGTCTTTACGCCCAGCGATTTGAACACCGCAGCACGATGCATTTTTACCGTCCGCTCGCTGAGGCCCAACTCAAAGGCAATCTGCTTGTTGAGTTTGCCTGCTGCCAATTCCAACAGAACTTCGCGCTGGCGTCTGCTGAGCGCTGCGATGCGATCATGGGCAGCTTCGCGCCGTTCATCGTTCGCCCGCGCTATGTCATCGGCGATTTCGACCTGTGAGCCCAGAAAATACTCAAGCTCGCCATCTGCGTCAAAAATTGGGGCAACCATCACGGCATTGCGGAACGGCGTTCCATCCTTCTTGTAATTCAGGATTTCGACCATCACTGGCTGGCGGCGGCGAATGCCGTTGCGCAACATCTCCTTGAGCCAAGGCTCCGTGCCGGCGCCCGTCAGAAACCGGCAATTATGCCCTATAATCTCGGAGCTCTGGTAACCAGTCAGCGCAACAAAAGCATCATTGCATTCGACAATCGGATTGTCCGGCAACCGTGGGTTGCTGATCACGGCTGCGATTGGACTGGTCGCGATCATCGATATCAGTGACATGGCCGTTTTCCGAATAGACGATCGCTGTTCCCAAGAGAAGTGCCCTTTTGGTCATGTTGGCTTTCGCGTTGTTTTCGCCGAGAGCGACGTGTCTCCGAGCTTCGACTCTGTTCGGCGTGAGCAATGAAGCTTTTTGGAGATTCCAACAATGACTTGATCTTCTCGTCGTCATGATGGTCGAAACTGCCGAAACTCGTTGATTTTGAAAGGAGTGCAGAAATGAATTTTATGACAACAGATTGCGGGTTCGATCTGGTGGAAGGAAAAATTTCCGTTCCCGAAGACGTTCAAGACTCTATCCGAAACCTGATCCGCTGGGCAGGCGATGATCCCGATCGGGAGGGGTTGGTCGATACGCCCAAGCGCGTTGCCCGTGCCTGGCGTGAATATTGTCAGGGCTATCATGAAGACCCGGGCGTCCATCTCTCGAGAACCTTCGAAGAGGTCGGCGGATATGACGAGATCGTGCTTCTGAAGAACATACCTTTCCAGTCGCATTGCGAACA
>JANLST010000197.1:0-8225 GCA_031362505.1 Sphingomonadales bacterium | reverse complement strand
TGAGCCATGCTATCTCTCCTACCAAATGTGCGTTTCAACGGTTCCGAAAACAAACCTGTCGCAGTTGAATACAGCGGTGGCCCATTGTGAAAACGCAGGCAAGAGGGTATATTTGCATTGTATCGCTGCATTATTGCAGGTAATGAAGGGAGATCATGAACTGGGACGATCTCCGCATATTTCTCGCCGTTGCGCGACAGGGAACTTTGGCCCAGGCGGCCGCGCGGCTCGCGATCGATCCGACGACAGTTGCACGGCGCGTGCAGCGGCTGGAATCCTCGTTAGGGGCAACCTTGTTTGAACATACGCCGTTGGGCCACGTCCTGACGACGCGCGGCACAGCGCTGCTCGATCAGGCGCAGATGATGGAAGAAGCCATGGTCGCCGCGACCGAACGGGGCGGATCGGCAAAGGGCATTGCAGACGGTACCATCCGGGTCAGCGTGTCTGAAGGCTTCGGCAGCGGGATCATCGCGCCAAACCTTGCAGATTTTTCCAATGCGCATCCGGGCATCGTCATCGAACTCGTCGCATCCACCGGCTTCCTGAACCCGTCGCGGCGCGAGGCCGATATTGCGATCATGCTTGCACGACCCAAACGCGGCCCGCTGATTGTGCGCAAGCTGACCGACTATGGCCTTGGCCTATACGGCAGGCGCGATCGGACCGACATTTCGTCGCTCTCGGTCCTCAGTGAACACCGGATGATCGGCTATGTACCCGACCTCATCTATTCCCCGGAGCTCCGCTATCTCGACGACGTCCCGGGCAACCTCTCGGCCAGCCTGACCAGCACCAGCGTGAATGCGCAGGTGCAGCTTGTGAGAAGCGGTGCGGGTATTGGAATTCTGCCTTGTTTCATCGCAGACCACGATCCCGCCCTTCAACGATTCCTCTCCGAGGAGATCGACATCCGCCGTGCATTCTGGCTGGTTATCCATCGCGACATGCGCGGAATTGCAAGAATCAGGCTATTCATCGACTGGCTCGACGAACTTGTGGCCAAGCTTCGGCCGCTCTTTATTGGCCTCCGCTGATCCCCAGCGCCAGGAGAGCAAATGTCGCGAGCCAATGTTCGCCCATATAGTCGCCCGCAACATGCGGCAGGCTGGCATCCAGATGGCGCTGCGCGGTGGCTTCGGCAATCGCCGCGAGGGGATGCTTGGCCCCAAGGGCTGCACCGATCCGACGCCAGCACCAGGCGCGGCTGAGGTTCAACCCGTCAAGATGCGCAATCTTGCCATCGCTCCGGTCGGAGACAAATGCCGGTGTGAACAATGTGGCTGGCTCATGCTCGATCAGTGCCGGAAGGAAGGCTGCGAACCAATCCATAAAGTCATTCTGGCCGAGCACATTGCTCATCAAATGGGCCTCGGTCAGCGCGGGCGAGAGGAACTCATCGCCCCCAGGTTCCCAGGCCTGACAACCACGGTCAGCAGCAAACCATTCCATAGCGCGTCGTTCAACCAACGTTGCCAATTCAGGATCATGCACCCGCGCCCATTCAAGCGCGAGGATCGAGGCAAAGCTCGAATTGAAATGGGTGCCGACACGGATCGGGTATGTCAGTTTCGGGAAATAGCTCTTGAAACCCGCTGCAACATCGCGTGCCAATGGCTCGAGTGCCTTTGCCCAGGGAGCATCATGCAGCGCCAGTTCGCCATGCAGCGCAAGCAACCAAGCCCAGCCATATGGCCTTGAAAATCCGCGTGAAATTGGTTTGCCAAAAAAGGCGCGTTCACCTGCAACATTGTCCGGCGTCAGCATCGTCGTTGCCCGTGCCCGGATCAATCCCGCTTCAGCAATGTCAGGATGGAGTCGCATCAGCCGCAACACCTGCCACCAGCCATGAACGCAACTGTGCCAATCGAAACTTCCATGAAATATCGGGTGGGCGATCGCGGGCGGAACAATATCTTCCGGCCCGGCCAGCACATGATCGGGCTTATAGGGGTATTGCCGGTCGAGATGGCCCAGTGTCATTCGTGCGAACCGGGACGCAATATCGAGCGTGAGCCGGGTCATTGCGAAAACGCCAACAGATAGATCAATGCGATGTTTACGGCCAGCAAAGGCAACGCGGTCCCGACTTGCGCACGAATCACGCCGTTGCGGTCCTTAAGACCAAGCAAGGCCGCTGGCACGATGTTGAAATTTGCGGCCATCGGCGTCATCAGCGTCCCGCAAAAACCTGCCAGCATCCCGATCGCGCATATGATCGCCGGATTGCCGTGATGTGTATGGATCAACAACGGAATGCCGATTGCTGCCGACATGACGGGAAAGGCAGCAAACGCATTGCCCATGATCATTGTGAACAGCGCCATCCCGAGCCCATAGGCGAGCACTGCGCCGAACAGACTGCCGCTGGGGATCGCTTGTCCCGCCAGTCCGCCAACGACGTCTCCGACGCCCGCAAGTGCGAACACCGCGCCAAGGCTGGCAAGCATCTGAGGCAGCACGGCCGCCCATCCGACAGTATCCAGCAATCCCCTCCCCGCCTGTAGTGGCGCGAGAAGGTCGGGTTTCAGCCATAGATGGCAGATAAGCAGCGAAAAAATCACACCGATCGCCAATGCGATAATCGTCACCTGTTTTGGGTCAGCGAGCCCTGGAACCTGTTTGAACAGCAAAGTCCCCAGAAGCGCCGTCGCAGGGATGACCAATGCCGGGATGAAGAGCCAATTACCGCGGCGGCTGGCTTCCGCTTGACGTTCGACAAGCGACGTCGAAGTCTGCCCATCTTTCGCCATGAAGCCAAAGCCCGCGATCCCGACCAGCGTCAAGGCCAACAGGCCATTGCCGAAATCTCCAAGCCGGTCGCCGGCGAGCATAGACGTCGCAAGCAACGCATAGAATGCCATATTGCCCCAACGTGACGACTTTGCGCTCAGCAGGGACAACGCAGCGAAAAAAATTCCCGCAACGAAATAGACGAAGACGAGCGAGATCATCGCTTCAACTTTCGGTCGAACCGCCAAAGCCGGAAACCGTGAATCAGAAAGGCGGCAATTGCGGTCGGGATCGCCCAGACCGAGAGTTCCAGCGGTTCAAGGATAATTCCTTGCTGTTCAAGAAACCCCTTCATCAGCAAGATTGAACCAATCGCAATGAATATGTCTTCACCAAAGAAGAGGCCGATATTGTCGGTTGCGGCAGCCATCGCCTTGATGCCTTCGTTGGTCACAACGTCATCGCTACCTGCTGCGGCGACCGCCATCGGAGCAATCAGTGGACGAACAGTTTGCGCATGTCCGGCAACCGATGTCAGTCCAAGCGCTGCCGTTAGCTGGCGGATAAGGAGATATCCGATCAACAACCGGCCAGCTGTCGCCCCCTTCAACCCGGCAATCAATGTCCGGGCACGCTCCTGAAGGCCATGGCGCTCAAGGATTCCGATTACGGGAAGCACGATCCAGACAATACTGACATAGCGCGCATCGTTGAAGGCCTTTCCAAAGGCCGATATGATCGCATGAAGATCGAGACCCGCTGCGAGACCGGTCACCAGCGCTGAAACTGCGACCACCAGCAACGGGTTGAATCGCAGCATGAAGCCCGCGATGATGACAAGGATACCGGCAAGAACGAGCATCAGACCAACACTCCAAAGCCGCCGCCGCCTGGCGTTTCGATCACGAAGACGTCGTCTATGCCCACTTCAACAGTTTCAGTCGCTCCAAACTCTTCCACGCCTCCATTTGCGCGCTCCACCCAGTTCCGGCCCAATGCGCCATTCGCACCACCGGCCAGTCCGCGCGGGGCAACTCGCCTCCGGTTGGCAAGAATATTTGCAGTCATTGCCTCGCGGAATCGGATCCTTCGGATCACCCCGTCTCCTCCGTGATGCGCACCCGCTCCTCCCGAACCCGTCCGGATCGCGAATTGTTCGAGGATCACCGGGAACCGCGTTTCCAATACTTCCGGATCGGTCAGACGGCTGTTGGTCATATGCGTCTGGACAGCCGACGTTCCGTTGAAATCGGGGCCCGCACCCGAGCCGCCTGCAATGGTTTCATAATATTGGTGTCGATCATTGCCGAAGGTGAAATTGTTCATCGTTCCCTGCGCCCCGGCAATGGCGCCCAACGCGCCAAATAATGCATCACAAAGTGCCTGGCTCGTCTCGACATTGCCCGCAACCACAGCAGCCGGGAAGAGGGGATTGAGCATTGATTTCTCGGGAACCGTTATTTTAACAGGACGCAAGCAGCCGTCGTTCATCGGGATGGGTTCATCGACCAGGGTTCGCACCACATAGAGAACCGCGGCACGGACGACCGATAGAGGTGCATTGAAATTACTCGGCAACTGCGCGCTCGTGCCCGTAAAATCAACATGTGCCGCACGCGCTGTTTGATCGATCGACACCTTGACGCGGATCACCGCACCATTGTCCATTTCGCAGGCAAAGCGGCCCTCTGAAAGCCGCTCGATCAGGCTGCGAACGGCACTTTCGGCATTGGCCTGAACATGATCCATATAGGCCTCGACAACGGTGCGGCCATGTTCTGCGCAAGCGCGGAGCAATTCGGTCGCACCTTTGGCGCAGGCAGCGACCTGGGCTCGAAGATCGGCAATATTCTGTTGAGGGTTGCGCGCAGGCCAAGCGCCAGCTTGGAGACGTTCAAGGATCGCACTGTCGAGAAATCGCCCGCGATCAACGATCAGGACATTATCAAACAGCACTCCTTCCTGCAGGACGCTCGTGCTGTCCGGTGGCATCGATCCTGGCGTGATCCCGCCGATATCGGCGTGATGGCCGCGCGACGCGACGAAGAAGGTCGGCTGATCATCTTCGCTTTCGACGAACACTGGCATGATCACCGTGATGTCAGGCAGATGTGTGCCCCCGTCATAGGGTGCATTGAGAGCATAGGCATCGCCCCGCAATATCCCGCGCCCATCTGCGCCGCAGGCACGCCGGTTGACGATCGTCCGGATACTTTCACCCATCGAACCAAGATGCACAGGCATGTGGGGTGCGTTGGCGACAAGATTGCCCGCCGCATCAAACAAGGCACATGAAAAATCAAGGCGCTCGCGGATATTGACCGAAGAGGCACTGTGCTGGAGCGCCGCTCCCATCTCTTCTGCGATGGACATGAAGAGCCCATTGAAAATTTCCAAGCGAACGGGGTCGGCATCGATACTGTGGTTCGGAACCGCGCGCGGGATCGCTCGTGCAAGAACAAGATTGCCGAATGTGTCAACCGTCGCACGCCAACCTGGTTCAACCATCGTCGTGGACGTGTCGTCGACAATCAGAACCGGCCCATTGGCGGTAAAACCAACGCCGAGCGAGGCACGGTCATGGATCGGTGCCTCCCACTCTCGCCCGGCCATGAAAACCGGCTCGCTAGCGACAGGAGACGCCGACCAGTCAGACGGGTCAACTCTCTTGCCAACAAGCATAGCCTGTTCTGCGATCGCCTCGACCCGGATCATGTCTACGATCAATGCTCCTTCGCCTTCGTATCCGAAACGGACGCGGTGCGCATCAGCGAAGGCTCTTTGCATCGCATCAGGAGTGTCCCAATCCACCTCCAGGCAGCTCTCGGTTGCTTCGTATCTCAAGAACAACCTGGATTCGGCGCGGAGCGGCGCATCACCTACTTTCTGGGCAATCAATGCCGCTCGCGCATCCTGTTCAAGCGCAGCCACCTCAAGGGCGACCTTTGCGTCTTCAAGCGGGATTGCCACGGTGACCTCACGGATGACCCGGCGATCGGCCAATCCCATGCCGTACGCCGAAAGCACGCCGGCAAAACGATGTATCACGACCGTTTCCATCGCGAGTGCATCGGCAACCAGACAGGCATGCTGCCCTGCTGCGCCACCAAAACAGGCGAGCGCGTATCGTGTGACGTCATGACCCCGAGCGACGGAAATCTTCTTGATGGCGTTGGACATGTTGGACACCGCCACGGAAATAAACCCCTCTGCGGCGGTTCGTGGGTCCATACCCGGCACGGCGGCGACGATCCGGGCAAGCGAAGCCTTGGCATCCAGCGGTTGATTACCCCGGGGACCAAACACATGAGGAAAACGTTCCGGCCTGATCTTGCCGAGCACGATATTGCAATCCGTCACCGTTAACGGCCCGCCACGACGATAGGCAGCAGGACCCGGGTTGGCACCGGCCGATGCGGGGCCGACGATGAAGCGTGCGCCGTCGAACCGACAAATGGATCCGCCTCCCGCCGCGACCGTGTGGATGCGCATCATTGGTGCGCGAATGCGAACGCCTGCAACACGAGCTTCGTTGTCTCGCTCATAACTTCCCGCATAGTGAGACACATCGGTTGACGTGCCCCCCATATCGAAGCCGATGACGCGATCGAAACCCGCCTCGCGCGCTGTGCCAGCCATCCCTACAATCCCGCCTGCGGGCCCAGACAGGATCGCATCCTTGCCCTGAAATGATGTACTTGCGGTGAGCCCTCCGCTCGATTGCATGAATAATGCGCGCGGCCCTTGTCCCAACGCCTTCTCAAGTCCGTCAATATAGCGACGCAAAACCGGCGAGAGGTACGCATCCGCCACGCATGTATCCCCGCGCCCAACCAGCTTGATGAGTGGGCCCACGCAGTGGCTGACCGAAATTTGGGTAAAGCCGATCGCTTGAGCCAGGTCTGCAATTGCTGCTTCATGTGCGGCATGTCGATAGCCATGCATCAGGACGATCGCGATCGCACGTAATCCACCATCAAAGGCGCTTTGAAGCTTGACGCGGGTGCCATTGATATCGAGCGGGCGGAGAACTTGGCCATCCGCTGTCACACGCTCATCAATTTCGATCACTTGCGAATAGAGCGGTTCAGGCAACACAATCTCGCGGGCAAACAAGTCTGGCCGATCCTGATATCCTATGCGCAACGCATCGCCGAACCCGCGGGTGATCGCCAACAGCACGGGCTCGCCCTTGCGTTCAAGCAACGCATTGGTCGCAACGGTTGTGCCCATGCGGATTTCGCAAGGCGGCAAAGCACCTGACTCAATACCGGTCAGTTCCCGAATAGCGGCGATGGCCGCGTCATCATAAAGTTCGGGGTTTTCGGACAGCAATTTGGCGATCCGTATTTTGCCGCTTGGCGATCGCGCGACGACATCTGTGAAGGTGCCGCCGCGATCAATCCAGAACTGCCAGCTCTCCGCCACGGATGAGCCTTCAGTTCGCGCTCTTGCGCGTCGCTGTAAAGTCAAACGAAACCGCCACATTTGCCGCTATCTGATCGGTTGAGGCCCATTCGCCGGAACCAACACCGAATACTGTCCGATCAATTCTGGTCGAGCCACTGACGCGCGCGGTGTCATTTTTTATTTTTAGATGAAAAACAATAGCTACAGGATGTTTCTTGCCATGAAGATCGAGCATGCCGCGAGCTTCGTACCGGTCACTCCCCAATGCACGGACCCCGTCAGCACTGAAGACTGCCTTGGGATAGGTCGCCGATTCAAAAAAATCTGTGCTCCCAAGGCTTTCATCACGCTGGCTATCGCCCGTCTTGGCAGAACCGAGGTCAATCGATACACGAATTCTGGTCTTTTCAACGTCATCCGGGGTGAAACGGATCCTTGAATCCCATCGTCCAAACTTGCCATTCACCGATGTGCCGGTCCAGTTCGCAATGAAACCCAAACGGCCACCTGGGGAAACCTGCCAGTCCGACGATGGTTGAGCGCCTGTCAGTTGTTCGACCGCTTTTGAAGGGGTCCCAATTTCCTCGTTCATTGGATCCCTTGGAGCAGGACTCTCGATCCCTTTAGGAGTGACCTGAACGTGAGATCGAGGTGGAGATGGAGAGTTGAACTGCACTTGCCAGCCAGCGCCGTGCGCGGCCCAGACCGCGACTATTGCCAGACCCGCGGCAGTGGCGGCACGGACCCTGCTGATCGGTCCGGCCATCAGGAATGGAACCATTCGACCGAATATATTCTCATCCTTCACGAACTGGTGGCGAAGCGCACCGGCGACATGAAGAAAAAACAGGCCAAATCCCATCCATGCCATTGCTGAATGAACATTTTCGGCAGGCTCACGCCAGCCATGCGAGACCGGCAAATGCGGCCAGGGCAAGACACCGAAAACGAGTGTCGGCACCTTTATCGCGGCGCTCGACACTATGACCCATCCGGCGATCGGCCCAAGCAGCAAAACACCATAGAACAACCAATGCACCGCGCGCGCCAGCCGTGCAGCCCATATTCCATCCGCCATGATC
>JANLST010000134.1:0-4715 GCA_031362505.1 Sphingomonadales bacterium | reverse complement strand
CTCCTTGCTTGGTATTCAATTTAGGCAGCCGGGCGCGCATTCTCAACCTGCTTCGGCCAATTTGTCCTGTTGCGCCCGATAGCCGGGCTTGTGCGGTTCGAGATCATCATCCGATAGCTGGATCAGCTTGGGGCCACTCGTGTACAAAAGTGCACCACGGACGGCATGACGCGGGAAGATTGACCGCAGCACTGCGACATAGGCCGCCATTTGGGATTTATGGTGTGGTGAGACTGTCTCGACCGACGCAGGAACACGCCGCCCGGTTTTGAAATCCACAACCAGCACATCCTCTCCACTTACCAACAAGCGATCGACCGTCCCGGCAATGACGATCCCGTTGACGACGCCGGCAAGCGGCGCTTCAGCCAGCACGTCGGGAGAGAAGATGTCAGCAAAGAGCGGATCGTCGATAACGCTCATTGCATCCCTGATCAGTCCGAGGCGATCGGCGGCATCATCAACTCCTGCCGAGCCGAGAAGCCAGCGGTCCGCCACCTCCAAGCGGCGCGCAGGATCGACCACAGGCAATCGCTCAAACAGGCTGTGAAGCAGAATGCCTCGTTCCGCAGCCTTGCGCATGTCGTCAGAAGGAGGGGGATCGGACGTTGCATCGGCAGGCACAATGGCCGATGGCGCCAGCGGCCTTGGCGGTCGCGACTCTTCGGGAGCAGGCGTTCCGAGCCAGGTGGGCAAGGATTCGGCAGTTGCGCCCGCAGGCACCTCGTTCACTTTTGTCTTCGGCTCATCTTCGCGATGAACCAGCATGCGCATGCCATCGACCTCAGTAATTCCCATCCCGGCCATCGCCCGGTCGATCTGAACATGCCAGCAATTCGGGCCCATACCTGACTTTTGCTGGCGCGGTTTGAGTGCGCCGCCAATGAAAAGATGTTCCTCCGCTCGTGTCATTGCAACATAAAGCAGACGCCAATGCTCCTCCATTTCGCGGTCATCGGCCAGCTTGGCCGAATCTTGCAGGGAACCGACAAGTTCGTCCTTGCGCGGTCGAAAGATTGGCAGCGACACTCCTTTTTCAGCTTCCCAGACGAGTTCACGCGCTGGCCGGAAATCAGGATCGCTCGTGGCATCCGCCAACACAACGATTGGCGCTTGCAGCCCTTTGGCACCATGCACCGTCATTACCCTCACTGCGCGCCCCGATTGTCCCGAATCGCGTTTGATCTCGACTGCACCTCGATCAAACCAGTCGATGAATAATTGCAGCGAAGGCGTCGATTCACGTTCGAATGCCAGCGCCTGATTGAGCAGTTCCTCGATTGGGTCGCGTGCTTCATCTCCCAATCGGGCGATCAGCTTGCGGCGCCCTTGCATCGGGCCTGACAAAATCAGTTCCAGAAATTGATGAGGCGTCGTAAAATCGGCTATCCCGAGCAATTCAACAAGCGCTTTCGGCTTTTGGGCACCCAGATGCTGCCAAAGTGATTTCTTGTTTCGTTGTTTTGCCTTCTCGTAGAGTTGGTCTTGCGACCACCCTACAAGGGGAGAAACAAGCAAGCAGGCGAGGTTCAGATCGTCCTCTGGCTGCTGCACAAAGCGGATACAGGCGAGCAGATCCTGCACGGCGATCGGCGCATTCAGCAAAAGACGGTCGATCCCGGCAACGGGCACGCCCGCTTCGTAAAGCCGCGAGACAATCGTTCTGGCAAGATCACCACGTTTACGCACAAGGATAAGGATATCGCCGGGATGGGCATCGCGCTTCTGGTTGCGAAGACGCAGGCCGCCGTTTGTCCAATCGCGTATCTGTTCGGCGAGGGCCTTGGCAAATTCGATCTCGGAGCTGGCCAGCCAATCCTCCTCGACCTCTTCCTCATCATCCGGAGATGATGCATCGCTGGCAGGTTTCCAAAGCGTCACGCTCCCTGACCCACCCTTGGCACTTTTGTGGAGCGGCGACACTATTTTCAGGCCCAACTTTTCAGGCGTCACTGCCTTGATCATGCCATCCACAACGTCAAGGATCGGCTGACTTGAGCGGAACGATTGCGTAAGTGAACGGTCAAGCACTCCACGCTCCGAACGTTCGGCAAGCCCGGTGAAATAGTCCTTGGCCGCGTTGAACTCTTCCGGATTGGTTCCCTGAAAGCCAAAAATCGCCTGTTTGTAATCGCCGACGGTGAACAGCGTTCGCAGCACATCTGCCTTTGCTCCGGCGCCCGCATAGAATTCGCCCGCAATTGCCTTCACGATATCCCATTGCCGCGAATTGGTGTCTTGCGCTTCATCAACAAGAACATGGTCCGTCGCCTGATCAAGCTTGTAACGGATCCATTCCCCCATTCCGTCGGTTGAAAGCAACCTTACAGTGTGGCGGATCAGATCATCGAAATCGACAACACCCGCCGCTCGCTTGGCATCGGCATAGGCGCGCGCATAGGCTTGTCCCACTGTCAGTGCATTGGCGATTGCATTCGAGGTCTCGGCAAGCTGGCGCAAGCCCAACCGGCCGTTGAAAAACGCATAGTGTGCCTCCGCCAACGATGCATAACCTTCATCCTGAGGCGCCTGCCCCTTGCCGAAGCTTCGCATGTCACCGTCGGCTTTGGCCCACACACCAGTGAGTGCATGAATATGTTCGAGCCGCTTGGCGGCGTCCATTGCCAACCAGTCTGTAATGGCTTCGACGCGCTCAAGCCCGCGAGATGATCCCCAGGCAAGATTCAAGGCCCGGAGGCGTTCGAGGCCAACACGATCAAAGCCGCCATCGGTGCAGGCCGCAAGAAGCATCGCCTCTGGGTCAGCATCGCCAATCGCTAGCCAGCGGCGTATTTTTGCTTCGATGCCGACACCCAAAGACTCCATCGCATCGGGACTTCGCGCGCACCGGTTGAGCAGATTTCGGGCGGCGTCCTCGCCCATGCGATGACTGAGCGCCTCAAGACGGTCGATCAGGCCAAGCTGGCCGGTTCGGGTTGCCTCCGAAACCAGATCGGCCAATGCGGAATGCGCGAGCATGACTTCTTCGCGGCCTTCAATCGCCCGAAAGCCGGGGATCAGTTCGGCCTCTGCCGGAAAACCGGCAAGGAGCGATTGGCAGAAGCTATGGATAGTCTGGATGCGAAGTCCTCCGCCTCGTGCATCAAGCACCTTGGCAAAGAGCGTGCGGGCGGCGTCCCGGATTTCCGGACCATAATCTTCGCCCAAGGCTTGCAAGTCTTTGACGAGCATGTCCGAAGGCAGTCTGACCCACGCGCCAAGGATTTCGTTGATGCGGTTGGCCATTTCGGCCGCACCCGCCTTTGTAAAGGTAAGACACAGGATTGCTTCTGGCTTGGCACCGTGGAGGAGCAATCGCAGAACGCGCGCAGTAAGGACTTGCGTCTTGCCCGTGCCCGCCGAGGCCGACAGCCAGACGTCGCTTGATCCGGGATGCGAGGCCTGCGCCTGTTCACGCTCCAACGGCGGGAACGGTTTATGATCGGGCCGCTTAGCCATCGCGGCCCTGCCATTCTTCGAGCCGCATCAGATGGTCATAGTCGCTCCAGGCATATTCCGGACTCAGCTTGGCTGTGAAGGGGTCACTGCCGGTCAGCCATTTCGCTGCGGCCTTGGCAAACTGATCGGCGATCCTGGCGACGAATGCCTCTGGCTCGGCGACGGGCTTTTTGCCTGTCGTTGGTGACGAGATTTTTCCAAAAGTGCGGCTGGCCGAATCTCGTGCGAGCGACCAATATTCAAACGCCATACTGCGTCCGCTGATGCCGTCGAAGCCGCCCTGTTCGGCGATCAGCCCAATCAATCCCAATTGCATGGCATAGCCAGCCTCGACCTGCTTGTTCTTGGGCCCCTCCCCGGTCTTGTAATCGACAATTCCGAGCCCGCCATCGACGAGCCGATCGATCCGGTCAGCCCGACCGCGCAGCTTAATTCCGGCGAATTCCGTGCTCCCGGATTCTTCTGCGACGATCGGTTTTCGCCCAAGGACCATATTCTGAGCCACTTCAGCTTCTATCCACGCCGCGGCTTCTCTCAAACGCGGAAGCCAAAGGGCCCGCGTCAAAGGGTGAATCGTGCCATCGGAAAGCGCGGCGTCCACCCGCGCGACCAACCTGTCTGGCGCATAACGATCCTTGTTGGCCCAGTCCTCAAGAACGCCATGAATCAAACTACCCCGCCACGCTGGACCCGGATCGGCATCAATGGCGTCTAGCGGTGCAAGGCCGAGCATCGTCTTGGCATAGAATGCGAAAGGATCCGCGCTTAGCCTGTCAACGTCGGTCACTGAAATATTGCGCGGTCGATCAGCCAGCGGCGGACAAGGGGCCGGGCGCGAGGCCCTTTTGGGAAGTTCCGCGCTTGCGTCAATTTGCCTTGCCAGCATGTCATAGTGCATGACCGGATGATCAATACCACCCGTCATTGTTTCCAGACGAAGCCAGAAACGAGACGCGATTGTCGGGCTGCGTGCATCACGATTGGCCCGTGTCATCAACACATTCGGGGCGCCAAGCGCACTTGCAAGATCGTGTGCGGACAGACCGATACGCCGCTCGAGACTCGGCAGCTTCAGTTCGCGGCGAATACGCGGCGCAAGCCAAGGATCGGGAGCAGGAAGTTGCGGCCAAGTCCCCTCATTCAATCCGCCGAGAATCATGAAATCTGCCGATTGGAGCTTTGCCTCAAGCAACCCCCAGATAAACACGCGCGGATGCCCACCATATCCGGGACGCACGGCGATACCGTCCATCAAC
>JANLST010000121.1:0-2124 GCA_031362505.1 Sphingomonadales bacterium | reverse complement strand
ATCAGGTTGCTGGCCTCGCACTGGGACGATGACCGGATGGATGCGCTGATGCTTCTCGTTCCATTGGCTCGTGCGAACAACCATCTTGGTCGCGGTGATTTTCATATGGACCCGTGGGGTCGGCTGTCGCGCAGGAAGCCGGGTCGCGTCGCGCCTTATGTATGGACCGGTATCCAGATGCTGTCGCAACGTTTGCTAAGGGACCCGCCGGGAGAAGCCTTTTCCACCAATATCTTCTGGGACCGCGCGATTGCCGAAGGCCGATGCTTCGGCGTGGTGCATCAGGGACTGTGGTTCGACGTCGGGACACCGCCCGCAATCCAGAAAACAGAAACGATGCTTGCCGATGGGTAACCGGCGCGGGCCGGCTGTCTATACGATCCCGCCGATACGGGCCTTTGCCGATGCGCTTGTGGCGGGGCTGCTCGCCCAATTTGGCGCCGATCGGATGATCCTGGCGCGTGGGATGATCCTGGTCCCCAACAATCGCGCCGGACAGGCGATTCGTGACGCTTTTGTTCGGCAAGCCGAAGATGGTCTTTTATTGCCTCGGCTGGTTGCCCTGGGAGACAGTGAGCTGGATGAAAAAACCGGCGCTGCACTTGATATAATTGATGCAGAACCGCTTCCCCCCGCAGTTGAACCGCTTCTCCGCCAGTTCATCCTCGCGCGGCTCATCCAACGCGATGACAACGTCGACGCGGCAGAAGCCATGCGGCTTGCGGCAGATTTGGGACGGACGCTGGATCAACTGATCGTGGAGGAAATAGCACCCGCCAAACTGCGCGATATTGATCTATCGGGAGAGCTTTCGAGCCACTGGAATGTATCGCTCAAGCGTTTGAACGCCATTTTGGACGATTGGCCGGACGAGCTGAAGCGGATCGGCCGGATCGATCTTGCTGACCGGCGCAATCGCCAACTTGATCGCGTGAGCCAGCGCTGGTGCACCGAAAGGCCTGAGGGATACGTCGTTGCTGCAGGGATCAGCACGGGGGCTCCCGACGTTGCGCGTTTGCTTGGGACGATCGCGCATATGCCCCGCGGACAGGTCGTGCTTGACGGTCTTGACCTCGATATCGGCGATGATGAATGGAATGCGGTAGGCGGTTCAGAGGCGTCTTCAGCCATTGAAACCCATCCCCAGTTCCATTTGCACCAGCTTCTGGCGCGGATGAAGGTTGCACGACACGACGTTGGACGCTGGCGCTGGAGCGGTGACATCTCGTCCACGTCACGGCGAGCGCGCGCAATCAGTCACGCCTTTGCTCCTGCGGAAGCAACGCGCAATTGGGTCGACTTGGGAAAGTCCGAGCGTAATCTGGCTGGCGTCGCAGCCCTTGAGCTGGCGAATCCGTCGGAAGAAGCACAAGCGATCGCCCTTGCAATACGCCATGCAATCGAGTCCCCCGGACAAACCGTCGCGTTGATGACCCCCGACCGCGATTTGGCAAAAAGAGTTTCAACCCATCTCGAACGCTGGGGCATCAAGGCGGACGATTCAGCCGGTCAAGCGCTTTCCGCAACGCCTAACGGAACCCTGTTGCTTGCGTTGGTCACGGCGGCTGTGGAGCAATTCGCACCATCCGCACTCCTCACCTTGCTCAAGCATCCGTTGGTCAGTTCGGGCGAAACGCGACGGGACTGGCTTGATGGCGCACGCACGCTTGATCTGGCGCTACGCGGCCCCCGTCCGCCATCGGGGATTGGCGGCATTACAACGTTCCTTCAAGGCGGAGACCTTCGGACCCGTCCGTTGAGGCAATCGGTGCAAAGCTGGTGGACGGTGGCAGCTTCGTTGCTTGAACCATTGGAAAGCCTGTCCTCGCAAAGCCTCGCTTCGATGATTGCAACGCTGCGTGAAGTGGCGACCGCGCTCGCGGGCGATACGCTCTGGAGCGGTCAGGCAGGACATGAGCTGGCAACGCTCATTACAGAAGTTGAAAAGGGTGCGGGGCATGGGCCGCAGTCCATTTCGCTGTCTTCGCTGCCACAGATGCTTCGCCAGTTGATGGACGGTATCGCCGTGCGTCCCGGATATGGTGGGCATCCGCGCGTGTTTATCTGGGGGTTGCTTGAGGCAAAGCTCCAATCGGCAGATTTCATGATTCTCGGCGGATTGAA
>JANLST010000120.1:0-2072 GCA_031362505.1 Sphingomonadales bacterium | reverse complement strand
GTGATGCTGGGCAATGATGTCACTGTTGAAAGTTGAGGCGATGAAGGCGACCATGTTGTCACGGCCCTTGACCTGGAGCCGATATCCACCGCCGCGTAGGTCAATTGTCACGTCATCGGCAAAAACCGTCGCGAGTTCGGTTTCATTTCCGGTGTCGATGCACCGGAAATAGCGGTGCTTGAGTTGCCGGATTTCCTCAAGATCAGACAATTGCTGGAGTGAAAAACTCATGGAAGGGCTCCTGCGGTTTGGCGCGCATGTGTTCCTCTGGGGCAAGGAAAACACTTCATTTCAAAGGCATGGATAGTCAGTGTAGCCCTGTGCTTCGCCGACATAGAGTTTGGAATAATCTGGTTTGGCGATCACTGCATCGTTGCGCATGCGTGTGACCAGATCGGGGTTGGCAATGAAGGCTCGGCCAAAGGAAACCGCATCGGCGCGCCTTGATGAAATCAGCATTTTCGCCCGCTCCGCGTTCAACATGTTGTTGGCAATTATCGGTCCTGACCAGTTGGCCCGCGCCAATTCCAGTGTATCGAGTTCAGGCAGCCCCATGTCGACAATGTGAAGATAGGCAAGGCCCAGACCATTTGCAGCCTTGATGAAAGGCGCAAACGTTGCAGCAGGATCGCTGACGTCCATTCCGTTATAGGGATTACCCGGAGAGATACGAAAGCCCACACGGCCTCCGCCAACGGCCTCGACCATTGCCCGAAGCACCTCGATCGGAAAGCGAATGCGATTGTCCGGGGTGCCGCCATAGGAGTCAGTTCTCAGGTTGCTTGCCGGATTGAGAAACTGGTTGATCAGATAACCGCTTGCGCAATGCAGTTCCACGCCATCAAGGCCAGCGGCAATCGCGTTGCGTGCGGCCTGGGCAAATTCATCGATCAATCTTGGAAACTCGAACAACTCAATCACACGAGGAGCGGCGGTGTCGGCGGGCACACCGTCCGGGCCGGGAACCCGTTCAGGACAGGCGATAGCGGATGGCGCTATGACCGGGGCATCATATCCCCGATTTGCCAAGACCACGACGCGACCGCAGTGCATGATTTGCATCACGATCTTGCCTCCCGCTTGGTGGACGGCATCGGAAATTGCCCGCCAGCCGTCAATCTGCGCCGAGGTATGGATACCTGGGGTGCGCCAATATCCTTTTCCAGCCGCACTTGGTTGAACGCCTTCGGTCACGATCAGCCCCGCGCTTGCGCGTTGCCGATAATATTCGGCCATTAACGGTGTAGGTACATCGTCCGGGCCGGCGCGATCGCGTGTCATCGGTGCCATGACGATCCGATTCGAGATCCGAATCGCCCCGAGCGTCGTTGGTTCGAACAAGCCACTCACCATCCGAATCCTATTCCAAACGCAATAAGTTGACCTCGTTTTGCGTTATATCCTATGCAAAACATTACGCAAATCAAGGAAGGTCTGCCAATGAATTACGGCTTCGAAGGGAAAGTTGCGCTGGTGACAGGGGCGAGCGGCGGGATCGGTCGAGCAACCGCACGCGCGTTCGCCAGATCGGGTGCTGTGGTGCTGGTCGCCGATGTGAATGACGCCGGGGGCAACGAGACCGTACGGTTGATCGCCGCCGAAGGAGGGCGGGCGGCTTTCCAGAAATGCGATGTTTCAAACGTTGCGGACGTACGCGCGATGGTGGCCCGCGCTGTATCTCAATTTGGCCGGCTGGATTTCGCGCACAACAATGCCGGCATCAACAGCGTGATGGCTGATGAATGGGACGACGACGTCTGGAACCGTAGCATCGCGATCAACCTGTCAGGTGTGATGCAATGCATGAAGGCCGAAGTGGAGGTCATGTTGACGCAGGGCGGAGGAGCGATCGTCAACACCGCATCCATCAACGGCCTCGTCGGTAACGGTACCCAGCCTGCCTATACGGCCGGAAAGCATGGCGTTGTAGGGCTGACACGACATGGTGCGCTCCGCTGGGCACGCAGCGGGATCCGGGTGAATTGTGTCTGTCCCGGTGTGATCGAAACACCGATGACAGATAGCGTTGCTGCCAATCCGGAAATTCGCAAGATCATGGAGAACATGACGCC
>JANLST010000096.1:0-8382 GCA_031362505.1 Sphingomonadales bacterium | reverse complement strand
CGGATTGGGGACCGTGCCGCCAGGAACCGACTTCGGATCGGGCGATGCACTCCCTGCTGCAAGCACGAGCACATCCTGCGTTGAGGTTCGGCGTTTCGTTTCGTACCGCACCGATCCGTTCAGGCTGATCTCGAGATTGTTGCCAATCTCCTTGTTGTAATCGAACCCGGCAATACCGACGAATTTAGGTGCGTTGGTCAATTGCGCGCCGCACAATGTCCTCACCGTCTGGAACGCAACTGTCAACGGCAAACCGGATGCGCAGTTTTTTGGGTAACGCGCATCGGTGTAGGTCAGGCCCGTATTGATGCTGAGATCTTTGGTGGGACGAAAAACCGTTTCAAGTTCGGCACCCGTGCTTTTTGCCTTGGGAACGTTGAAAGTAACGAACTGGACGCCGGTAAATTCCAGAACCTGGAAATCCTTCAAATCTTGCTGGAAAATCGCCAAATTCGCTGTCAGCAAATTGCCGAAGAGCTTTGATTTCAATCCAACCTCATAGGCATCAACCTTTTCCGATTTGAACTGCGGGCTGGCGCCTCCGGCGGCGGCGGTCGGATCAAGGTTGAACCCGCCAGACTTATAACCATGCGTAAAGCTGGCATAGGTGTTGATGTTCTCGGTTGGCTTGAAGGTCAACTTGCCTGTGTAGATAAGCTCATTGTCCTTGAACACCTGATTGAAGGGAAACGGTGTGGGTAATGCCGGCGTTCCGGCGCCTGGATAGTTTGCCTGGGTCGCGAACGGAAAACAGGTCAGGGCGACGGCCAAAGGCTTCAAGGGTGCCAACGCAGCCAAAGGGCCGCTCAACGGATTGGCCAGCACGGCCGAGCAAGCCGCCGAATTGGCGGCGAGTTGCCGGAACGCCCCTCGCTTGCGGTCGTCTGAATAGCGCGCACCAAAATTGACGGCCAACTGATCGGTAATGCCAAATGTATTGTTGGTGAAGATCGAATAGTTTCGTGCATTCTGTGTGAAGCGATTGCTGGCAAAATTACCCGCCGCGCTCACTCCGCTTGCGAAAATATTCTGTGCAGGATTGGGGCCCGGCGCGCCGAGCGAACTCAGTGCGGTGCTGATATACGCCTGATAATCCGGGCCGAGCGTCAAGGAACCTTGTTCGCGGATTTTCTCGTCCGAATAGTAACCGCCAATCAGATAATGCAATTTGTCCCCGAGTGTGTCTCCGGCAACGCGGAGTTCATTGGTAAATGTCTTTATGCGACCGACGGAGTGCAGGGAATTGGCCGTGGACGATGACGTTTTGTCCGATGTCGAAAAAACATTCAGGCTGGAGAAGTCGGTTTCCTGGCTCGATTCGGCCTTAAAGTTTCGATAGCCGACAATATAGGTGAGTTGTGGGCCGCCCAGATCCCAATCGATCTGGCCCGAAACGCCATATTGTTCAATCTTGTCACGAAATTCGCGATTGTTGCTGGTACGACGCTTTTTAATGGCGGTGGGGCCGGAGATCGAAACGCCACCGTTGGCAGGAAGTCCGTTGGCTGCGAACAGGCCTCCGGCGACATAGCTTGAGTCTCTTACGATGACGGCATCACAGCATTTCTCGTCCGAATTGGAATAATCGGCAATTATTCTGACGCTGAAATCTGCGCTCGGCTCAAAATACGCCTGACTCCGGATCAAGTATCGGTCCTTGTCGTTGCTTTCGCCTCCCACGGCATTTCTGACGAATCCGTTGGCGTTCCGATAGGCTCCGGAAAGGCGGACGCCGAATACGCCCTTGACGACAGGCGCCGAAACACCGGCCTGGACATTGAACAGGTCGAAGTTTCCATAGGTGGCGTTGGCAAAGCCTTCAAACTCGTTCAGATTTGGTTTTGCCGTTCGGATGCTCACCGCGCCCGCAGACGTATTGCGCCCGAAGAGCGTGCCTTGGGGCCCGCGCAAGAGTTCAATCTGCTGGACGTCGAGCAGGTCGCCCAGCGCTATTCCTGGCCTGCTAAGGTAGACGCCGTCGAGGAAGACGCCGACCGCACTTTCAAGCCCGCTGTTGTTTCCGGTTGTCCCGACGCCTCTGACCCGCAACGTCGTCCCGCCACTTTCTGTCTGCGAACTGTTCACGTTGAAACTGGCAGAAACCTGATCAAGGTTCTTCAGATCCTTGACGCCCGAACGGTCAAGCGTTTCGGCACTATAGGCCGAAACCGCGATCGGGATGTTCTGCAGATTCTCGTTGCGAAGTGTCGCGGTAACAAAAATTTCGCCTGCATCGTCGCCTTTGGTGGCGGCGTCGTCTGCAGCAGGTGTCGTTGTCTGAGCATAGGCCGGGTTTGCGATCAACAGGGCCAATACCGTCGCGTGAAACAGTTCAAGCTTTCTCATTCTTCCATCTCCCGAGGTGCCGCCGGCTTTGCCGACTGTGCGTTTGCATCTGTATCGGGAGTTTGCGTGTATTTTAGATAGGCGTCAATGCCTGAGAAAAAATATAATGTTATTTTAGAATGATTTAAAGGTTATTCTGAAGATTAAATCGCATTGTCTTTCTGTGCGACATCGCCATGCGGCTTGCCTCCTTTGGTGATGTTGCGACACCGGCAATATCAGGTCGGTCGAAGTCAGGAATGCCCGGTCGGTGCCGCGCAGGCACGGTTTGACGTCAGGGCCGCTTTTTGGGGCTGGTTAATGTCCCATCGCGTCTGCGGCATTGTCCGTCTGTTGTCCGACGCCGGGCCGCGGCGGCTTGAGCAGCAGGACGATGGGGAGCGCGCAGATCAGAATGAACATGATCAGTTTGAAATCATCAAGATAGGCAATCATCAACGCTTGGCGATTCACCTCGGCGTTGACCATGGCCATCGCTGCCTGACCCGCCACGCCGAAGCGGTCTGCGGTGCCGGGATCCACAGAGGACATGCTTGTCGCCGTGATGTGAGATGCGAGATCAGAATGGCTTGTCTGGAGGTTCGCACCCAGCACTGCGGTAATGATCGAAATGCCGACGCTGCCGCCAAGACTTCGAAACAGGTTGATGAGACTGGAGCCTTCAGTTCTATATTTTGAGTCGAGGGTGGAGAAGGCCAACGCATTCGCGGGAACGAAGCAGAGCCCCATGCCAAATCCCTGCACGATTCCTGAAAGTACGATCGGATGCCAATCCATGACCAATGACCACTGCGTCATCTGCCACATCGATGCGGCTGCGATCGTCAAACCGATCATGATGAGATAGCGAGGATCCACCCGATTGGACAATTGACTGGCAATAAACATGCTGGAAACGATTCCGATTCCACGCGGTGCAAGCAAAATCCCGGTGTCCAGCACGTTGTATCCATAGATCCGTTGCAGCATCGGGGGCATGAGGGCCATGATGGCCATCATCATCAACCCAATGATAATCATGAAAACAAGTGACGTGGCCATATTGGCGTTGGTCACCATCTTGCGATCGAACAGGGTATTCTTTGCGGTGAATGAATGGACCAGAAAAATCCAGGTTGCTGACGCAACGACAAGTGCCTCGATGCAAATCTCGATTGATTGGAACCAGTCTTGATCCGTACCGCGGTCAAGCATGAGCTGGAGGGCACTGAGTGCCAGCGCAAGAAACGAAAAGCCGAACAGATCAAAGGTGCGGCGCGTAAGAGGTCGGCTCGGTAGAAGCCACCAGATCAAGGAAAATGCAATCACGCCGATGGGCAGGTTGATGTAGAACACCCATCGCCAGTTATAATTCTCGGTCAGCCACCCACCCACGATGGGGCCAAGGATCGGCCCGACCATGATGCCCATCCCCCATACTGCCATCGCACGCGACTGACGTGATGGCTCGTTGATATCCAGCATGGCGGTCTGTGAAAGTGGGCCGATGAAGGCGCCTGACGCCCCCTGGATGAAGCGATAAATGACAATTTCAGTCAAGCTTGTTGCCGCACCGCAGGCCATGGATGCGATAATGAAACTTCCAACCGAAAGCAGAAAAAGGCGCCTTGAGCCAACAACATCGGACAGCCAGCCGGTCATCGGCGTGGCTACGGCTGCTGCGATAATGTAACTGGTGAGCACCCAGGTGACTGTATCAAATGTGGCTCCAAGGCTGGCCTGCATGTGCGGCAAGGCAACATTCGCAACCGTGGAATCCAGAATCATCATAACCATGGCGAGCATGACGCCGATCGTCAGCAAGCCACGTTCCTTGACTTCGAGCGATGGGCGCTCGATCAAGACCTCAACGCTTTTTGTCGCCACTTGTGTCAATCCTGACATGCGCTGAAAGCCCGGCGATCATGGCCCGCGAAGGCTTGTCATCGATCAGGATACGTACGGGCACACGTTGCGTGACTTTCACCCAGTTGCCCGTTGCATTTTGTGCGGGAAGCACGGAAAATTCGGACCCCGTGCCCGCACCAATGCTGGCCACATGTCCCCGCAGTTTCAATTCCGGATAGGCATCGAATTTGACTTCGGCCGGTTGGCCGACACGCATTTTATCAAGTTCGGTTTCCTTGAAATTCGCCTCGATCCAGGATCGGTCGCTGGCGACAATGCTGACGGCTGGCAGCCCCGTCACCATCATCTGCCCGACTTGCAATCTTTCCGCCTGGCTGACGATTCCTGAAACAGGAGCATGAATTTCGGTGCGCGAAAGATCGAGCAGGGCCTTTTGACGTTGAACAAAAGCCGAAGCGATTGCCGGATCCTGGCCGGGTGCAGCCGACCCCGACGCAAGCGACGCGCGCGCGCGTTGCGCTGTGCCTTCAGCTTCGGCGAGTTTGCTTCGAGCATCGCTCAGTGCATGTTCGGCTGATTGCAGTCGCGCGCGCGTGGTGAAGCCACGTTCCATCAACTCTGATTGGCGCCGATATTCCTTCTCGAAAAAGGCGATATCTTCATGTGCGGCGTCAATATCGTTCCCGGTGATACTATAATCGGTTTGCAAGCCGACACGCCGCACTTGAGCCGATGCAATACTGGCGTCAGCCTGAGCAACAGCGATCCGATAGGGCTCCGGATCCATACGGAAGAGAAGATCGCCGGCTTTGACTTGCTGGTTCTCCTTCACGGTAACCTCGATGATCCGGCCACCCACTTCGGCGCTAACCGAAACCTTGTCTTGTTGGACATAGGCATTGTCCGTGCTGACAAAATGATCATTGGCGACGTAGTAACTCGTCCCGCCGATCACGAGCAGAAGCGGAATCGAGATCATCAGGATTCTCCGCTTCCACTTGCTGGGTGCTTTTGGCTCATCAATCGCGATGACATCTTCAAGGATGATCCGTGCGTCTGCGTCAGCCATTTGCGGCAAGCTCCGTCGTTGGGCGGCGAGACAGGTTGATGCGTATCCGCTCAAGTACTTCAAGGAGCGCATCGCGCTCTGGAACTGAAAGTCCCGTCATTGCTTCATCAAAAAGGTTCAAAGCCAGCGGGCGCAACTCGCTCAACAGTCCATTCGCTCTTTCAGTAAGGAAAAGGCGCCATGCCCGACGATCGGAAGGGTCGGCCCTGCGTTCGACCATTCCTGCGTCCTGAAGGCGATCGACCATTCGGCACAGTGTGATAGGTTCCACATCAAGCAGTTCGGCAAGTCCGCCTTGATTGATGCCCTCGTGGCGAGCCAGCATCGTCAGAACCTGCCATTGTGGCCGTGTCACGCCAATGCCGCGTGCCCGTTCATCGAAGGCGCGGCGCATAAGGCGCGAAACGTCAGATATGATTTGACCCAGGTTATCGCTCATGAGTGCCATTTAATAACTATGCTTATTATAGTCAAGTGCATACAGATTGACGCACTGACAAAGCTGCTGGCCACTGTCATCATGCACCACTATTGGCGTCGGGTTATGGAGACACCTTTTGAACTCAACGTGAGCGTAAGCCGCTTGGTCGACCGTATAGAGTGGCCGCTTGTTCTCGTTTCCGGCGAAAGGGTCGCGGTTGCAAATCCAGCCGCACGTGCGTTGCTCGGCTCGCATATTGTTGGTCAGGATGTGCGCCTTGCGATCCGGCATCCTGAAGCCGTATCGCTGGTTTCGAGCGGGCTCGAGGGTAGCGTCACGATCCGTGGCCTGTCCTCACCGTCCAGTATTTGGGAGGTCAATGTCCAGCCACTCGACGCCGGATGGCGCTTGATCGGCCTGCGTGATCGCAGTGCCCAGGCCGATGTTTCGCGTGCGCATACCGATTTCGTTGCGAATGCCAGCCATGAATTGCGGACGCCGCTGGCTGCAATCCTAGGCTATGTCGAAACGCTGATCGAGCCGCAGGCTGGCGGCGATCCGGCGACACGGGATCGGTTCCTCAGGATTGTCCAGCGCGAGGCAAGGCGATTGGAACAGTTGGTCGAGGATTTGATGTCACTCTCACGCATTGAGGCAGTGAAACATGACAGGCCCGATGAGACGGTGGACCTTGCCTTGATCGCGAGACAGGTCGTAGCGGATATCAACAATGCGCACGACGGAAAGTCTTTAGTTCAGCTGGAGGCATCGGTTGAGCCTGTTGAAATAGCGGGAGACGCTGGACAATTGGCCCAGCTTGTCCGGAATCTGGTGGAAAATGCGCTCCGGCACGGCGGCAGTGATACGCCCGTTTTGGTTGAGGTCGGGCTGAACGGTGTGCAGGCAAGAATATCGATAACCGACACAGGGGCGGGGATCAGTGCTGAACATTTGCCCCGCCTGACCGAACGTTTTTATCGCGTTGATCCGGGCCGCAGCCGCGATGCTGGCGGCACAGGACTTGGCCTCGCGATCGTTAAGCACATTGTCGAACGGCATCGTGGCAATCTCGACATCGAGAGTCAGCCAGGAGAGGGAACGCGCGTGAATGCAAGTTTTCCGGGCCTTGTCATAAAAGAGTAACATAACTGAAACATTGGTGGCATGAATCAGGCCTAGGGACTGCTTCAAGAGACTGAGGGCAGAACAGCCCTGGCTGAGGAATCCACAATGACGCATTTCAAATCGGTTGTTACCCTTCTGTTGGCTTCTGCCTCGCTCGCAGCCTGCGGCGGCGGTGCCGGCAGTGGCGCGCGCGATCAGATCAGGACCGTCGGTTCGTCGACTCTTTATCCCTTCAGCACGGCCGTTGCAGAAGCCTTTTCCAAGGGCACCGGTGGCTTCAAGTCGCCGATCGTCGAGTCCACCGGCACGGGTGCAGGAATGAAGCTGTTCTGTGCAGGTGTTGGCATCCAGTATCCGGATATCGAGAATGCTTCTCGGAGAATCAAGAAGTCCGAATATGAGGATTGCGCCAAGAATGGCGTGAAGGACATCGTGGAAGTTCAGGTAGGTCTTGATGGCATCGCTTTTGCTGAGGCGGCTGGCGGGCCGGGTATGACCCTGACCCCGCTTGACGTATACAAGGCGCTTGCGGAGACGCCATTTGGGAAACCCAACACGGCGAAGTCGTGGCAGGACGTCAATCCTGCGCTTCCGAACCTCCCGATCGTCGTCTACGGGCCACCCAAAACATCCGGTACGCGCGATGCGCTCGCTGAACTCATTCTTGAAAAAGGCTGCGATACCGATCCGGCGATGAAGGCCCTCAAGGAGTCCAATAAGGACGAGCACAAGAAGATCTGCACAAGCGTCCGCACTGACGGTGCCTATGTTGAACAGGGCGAGAATGACAATCTGATTGTCCAGAAAATTGCATCAAATCCCAACGTCATCGGCGTATTTGGCTTCAGCTTTCTCGAAGAGAATATGGACAAACTCAAAGGCATTGCGATGTCCGGCATCGCTCCGACCTATGCGACAATTTCCGACTTCAGCTACCCAGGAGCACGACCTCTCTATATCTACATCAAGGCGGCCCACTTGAAATCGATTCCTGGCCTTAGAGAGTTTGCCGCAGAGTTTGCGTCAGCCTGGGGTCCTGATGGCTATCTCAAGAAGAAGGGCATGGTTATCGCACCCGACGCGGTCCGTGCGAGTAGTGCCGAAATCGTCAAGGCGATGAGCCTGCTTGACCCCGCGACATTGAAATAACAGTGCAAGAATTGATCATGCTGCGGGGACGCATATGTCAACCTCCTTTCTGATCCTGCTCGTCCTGGGCTTGGGCCTTGTCGGATGGCTGGTTGCGCGCGGGAAAGCCGCAAAACTGGCAACGCCCGGCAGTCGTGAGCTTCATTCCCTGCCGCGCTATCACGGTGCCTATGTGGCTCTCTGGGCGATCGTTCCGGCGCTGATCGTTTTTGCCTTGTGGTCGTCGTTTTCGCCGCAACTGATCAATGCCGCAGTCCTGGCGGATCCAGCAGCACAGGCCTTGCCCACGATTGCAATTGACCGCGCTGCCGTCCTGTCCGAGGCTGCGGAATTGGCGAGCGGTGCGATCGAGGCGGGCTTCAACCCTGCGTCAGATGCATTGGTGCCGGCATTCAAGGCGGCGCAGGCGAAATTCGGCCTGATC
>JANLST010000066.1:0-12596 GCA_031362505.1 Sphingomonadales bacterium | reverse complement strand
ATTGATGTCGGGTTTCCAGGCAGGCTGAAGGCCGCGCTTGAGGCTGCGCCGGTTGCCGCGTTCCAGCTTCGGCTCAAGGGGCTCGACGATCATGCGATCGCCCGGGCGGCTGAGCCGTTGCAACGGATATGTGCCGATCTGGACACGTCTTTCATCGTGAATGACAGTATCAGCCTCGCCAAAAGGCTGGGGGCGGATGGCGTCCATCTGGGGCAGGGTGACGGTGATCCCCGCGATGCGCGACAGATATTGGGCAAGGATGCGCAGATCGGTGTGACCTGTCACAACAGCCGACATCTGGCGATGGAAGCCGGAGAAGCAGGCGCGGACTATGTCGCTTTTGGTGCATTTTACCAAACCGGCACTAAATCTGTAGAATATTTTGCCGATACGGAAATATTGCGCTGGTGGACCACCTTGTTTCCGATTCCAAGCGTTGCAATCGGAGGCATCACACCGGAGAATGCAGCGCCACTTGTGGCCGCTGGTGCCGATTTTCTCGCCGTTTCAGCCGCCGTTTGGCAGGCCAGCGCTGGCGAGGCTTCAGCCGTCCAGTCTTTCAACAGGGTTTTGGCTGGAACTTCATAGCGCCCCGGCTATTCGCACTCGAGCGCCGGTTTCGGAACCGAAGCGAGCGAATAATTCGGCTTCCAGCGCCTTGGATCGGGGGCCGACGAGGTTGGCATATGTGAAACCGAAATAGCCCGATGCAGGCGCAGAGAGTTTTTCCTTGGCTGAGGCAGCCATACGTTCACGTTCCAAAATCATGTCACGCTCCGTTTTGGGTTTGTCGCCGTCGTTGATTGCAGCATTCCAAAACCGGGTATTGCACAATTTCGCCGCGATAGAAGGAATCCGCCACCATTCGAAATTTCTTGGCAGAAGGTGCACCGCGCAGGCATGATAAGGCCTTTCCAAGAAGGGGTGGTGGCAATGCTGACCAAGGGCGACGAATATCCGATACATCAGACGCCGGAGCCGATCGCGTTTTCCGGCACTGACCGGAATTTCTATGATCGCTATTTCTTCTGCGGCTACAACCCCGACGGCAGCGGCTATTTCGCAGCGGCCTTCGGTGTTTATCCGCATCTGAATGTTGCAGACGCGCATTTTTCCACGTTGCGCGATGGCACCCAGCATTGCGTGCATGCCTCGCGCCTTTTGGGGATGGAGCGGATGGATTTACATGTCGGCCCGATCCGGATCGAGGTGATCGAGCCGCTGGAAAGCTTGCGGCTGGTGATCGAAAACCATGAAGGCATTTCGGCTGATCTGGTGGTCACTGGTCGGGCCGCGCCTTTGCAGGAGCCGCGTTTCACGCGTCGGAGCGGGCCGCGTCTGTTCATGGATCTGACCCGCTTTACCCAGAATGTCCGCGTCACCGGCTGGGTTGAGGTTGATGGCAAGCGGATCGATTACCGAGATGGTCTGGGCACGCGTGACCGGAGTTGGGGAATCCGGCCCATCGGCGCGCCTGATCCTCAGCCGGTCGTGCCTATGATGTTGCCGCAATTCTACTGGCTCTGGGCGCCGACCAACTTCCCCAACCTTTCGCTGTTTGCTCATGTAAACGAGGATGAAACGGGGGCTGCATGGAACAGCCGTGCGGCCCTTGCGATGGACGGGGCCGCGCAGGGAGAGGTGCTGCATTTGTCTGATCAGCGCTTCTCGATCGAGTGGCTTGCCGGAACGCGGCACGCGCGGAACGTGCGGCTCGACGCCCGCGATCCGTCCGGCCGCGATCATGTTGTAACCTGGCAACCGATTGCCCAATTCCAGATGAAAGGGATAGGCTATGGCCATCCCGACTGGACGCACGGCGGTTGGAAGGGCGATCTCGTTGCGGCGCGCGAGGATTTCAGACCTGTGGAACTCAATCCGCTCCAACTTCCCAACCTGCACGTCCAGACCTTGTGCACCGCCCGACACGAAGGTGGTGGTGCATCCTCTGATGGCATCGGGCTGGTCGAACAACTGGTCATCGGCCCGCATTCGCCCAGCGGTTTTGCCGGTCTGCTGGATGGGGCGGGGTAGAGCCATTCTGGTTCAGATTGAAGCGCTTCGACCCAGCCTGCATCTGATTGGTTGCCTTCGTCTGTATTCATTGCGTGAGCAATGGAGGGAAGCGTTGAGCGAGAATTGGGGAACGCAACGGCGCGGGATGTTTTTCGGGGTGCTTGTCCCTGCAGCGCTTCTTGGGACCGGTATGGGCGTTGGCGGCTGGATGATCGCCAGCAACTGGAACGCCGAAGCCGCGACCCGCGCTCCGGCGGCGAAGGCGCGGCCAGCGGCGGGCGCGACCAAATATGACCGTGTTCTTGGCAATATCTACTACAAGGTGCCATCGGGCTATCGTGCCATGCAGACGGGCGGTGGTGTCTATATGGTGCGGGCTTCGGAGATCGAGGCAGGCAATGTGACCGGAGGCTTGCTGATCACGCCGGGGCTGCCGATCACCGCTCAGCTAAAGCAGCAGATGCAATCTGTCAGCAAGAAGGAGTTCGTCCAGGCAATGGCGCTGCTCCTGACCGGGCAGGCGGATGATGCAGAGAATACCAAGCTATCCGATCCAGAGTCGTTGAATGACGGCGCGAAGGATGGCTATGAAAATTATTCGGTGATTGTGATTTCCAAGGACAAGGATTCCGGGAAAATGCGGTATGTCCAACTCATCGTCACTGTGACAGGAGACCGGATCGAAGGCGTCATGCGGTTGGCGTATGACAATGTCACCCATCTGGAGCCGTTCACGGCGGGCCTTCAGGCGCTGGGTGACTCGATGGAGTACAAAAACGCTGGTGCCCCACCGCCGACACGACTGGCGGCGGCACTGCCGACCGATCTTGCCACCATTCGGCCCAAGGTCGCTCCAGCACAATCGGCGTCAAGCGCGAGTGATTCCTCCGCGCAGCCCGTCAAAGGCAGACCCAAAAGTTGCGCGATCTACTATCGGCAGCAGTGCAACTATACCGGCGTAGGCGCCTTTCAGAACTACAATTGCTTCACCGTGCCTGCGACACCGGCTGGCTGTCCGTAAGCGCGTCTCCGCCCCGCACCAATTGACATTCATGCCGCCTCGGGGACAGTGCGCGGATGACAAAAAGACCCGCTCCACTCGCCGGCCGCCGCATCCTCGATCTCTCTCGCGTATTGGCGGGGCCGTGGTGCACGATGATCCTTGGCGATCTTGGTGCCGAAGTGATCAAGGTCGAAAACCCCAAAGGCGGAGACGACACGCGCAGTTGGGGCCCACCCTATGCTTCGGGTGAATCCGCCTATTACCTCTGCGCCAATCGCAACAAGAAATCGGTGGCGATCGACCTGTCCTGCGCTGCGGGGCAGGCGGCGGTGAAGGCGCTTGCCGCGACGTCCGACGTATTGGTGGAGAATTACAAGCTTGGTGGGCTCGACAAATATGGCCTTGATTATGCCCGCCTGTCCGCCGAATTCCCGGCGCTCATCTATTGCTCCATCTCGGGCTATGGCCGATCAAGCCCGCGCGCTGCCGAACCCGGTTATGATTATGTGATCCAGGCCGAAGGGGGCCTGATGGCGATCAATGGCGACGCCGACCGGCCACCCGTCCGGGTGGGGGTGGCCGTTGCCGACCTGTTTACTGGCATGTTTGCGGCGCAGGCGATCCTCGCTGCGATCATTGCGAAGGATCGCGACGGCCTTGGCCAGCATATCGATATGGCCTTGTTCGATGCGCAACTGGCGATGCTGGCGAATGTCGGTTCTGCGACTTTGGTTTCTGACACCGAGCCGGTGCGCTATGGCAATGCCCATCCGACCGTGGTGCCCTACCAGACGTTCAAGACGGCCGATGTCAGTATCGTCATTGCGGTCGGCAATGACCGCCAGTTCGGACATCTCTGCCGCGACTTGCTCTCCCGGCCTGAACTTGCCGATGATGATCGTTTTGCGACCAATAGCGCGCGTGTCGGAAACCGTGACGCGCTCGTTGCAATTCTGTCGCCATTGATTGCCCAGCATCCCAGCGAATGGTGGCTTGCGGCACTGAAGCGGGTAGGTGTTCCCTGCGGAGCTGTCCGTCCGATGAAGGCCGCGCTCTCTGCGCCAGAGACGCTCGCCCGCAGCATGGTCACCAGTGTTGCGCATCCGCTTGCGGGCAGCGTGCGCATGATCGGGTCACCGCTCAAACTTGCAGATACGCCTGTTGTTGCGCCTAAAGCGCCACCATTGTTGGGTGAGCATAGCGCCGAGGTGCTTGGCGAATTGCTGGGCTATGACGCGGCCCAGATAGCAGCTGCTGCCGGTCAGATCTGAGCGCGCACCGCGTCGAGAATTTTTGCGCCGGCCATGAAGACGGCGCCCGTACAGGCGGCGAAGAGCAGCTTGCCGCCAAAGCCCGGATATTGGTGCAGATAGATGATTCCGCGCTCAACGCATCCCAATGCCAGCGCGTAGATGATCGCATAGGCCTCCCAACGGGTCTTGATGACAAAAAGTCTTTTTATTTTCGCTCCCATCCCAATTGTTAAGCAAGCATCGGGCCAAGGGCGGAATGCAGCGATTCATGTCTTAAAGGACATGGTAAACTGTTAATTAATCCGACAGTAGAGCGGGTCAGTTTGCTTATTTACTCACTGGTTTCCTTTTGGAAGTGCACTTTCACCGCAAAGGCCTTAATTGCAAGCGGCTAGTCGGGGCTATCTAGACTTTAGAAATGTAGGTGCATTGGGTGCAGGGAACCAATTTTTCCGGACGCACGTCGATCGTGGGGCTTGATTTGATACGTTTTTTTGCGGCGACGGCCGTAATGTGGTTTCATTTTGCCTATCGTTCTGGGGCAGATCCTAACAGACCATCCGGCAAGATTCCTTCGGGGCTCGTCGACGATCATTTCCTGGCAGCCACTTCATGGTGGGGATGGGTCGGAGTCTATATCTTTTTCGTCATTTCCGGCTTCGTCATAACCTATTCGGCCGATGGAAAAAGCGCTGCCGCTTTCTTTCGAAGCCGCTTCCTTCGCCTCTATCCGGCAGCATGGATCTGTGCATCAATCACGTTGGTGGTGCTGGTCATAGTCGGGGAGACTTCGGACCTTGGTGTCAGATATCTGAAGTCGATCACGCTGTTTCCTCTGCAGCCATGGGTCGATAGGGTATATTGGACGTTAGGCGTCGAAATGTCCTTTTATGGTCTGGTTTTCTTGCTTCTCTGGCGGAACCGGTTTTCGGATCTTCCCTATCTTCTCTCGTCAATCGGATTGATAAGCAGCGTCATGTGGATTGGCTGGTTCGTTTCGGGATACGATTTTTCGATTTTCCGCCACACGAGACTTTCTGAGCTCCTTCTTATACCTTTCGGATGCCACTTCGCGATAGGCGGCTTCATCTGGTTGCACACAAGGCAGAGACTGTCGTGGAGGATGCGGATCATCTTCTGCATCTGCGGCGTCGGCGGCTCGATCAGCGTCTACTCTCTGTCCTTGAATTCGGAATTCAGTCCGATTGTGCCGGTGACGATCTGGGTGACAGGGACGTTGGCCGTTTTCTTAGCCGTTTCGTTCAACGAACGTATCACAAAGTCCCTGGGTGCTTATTCGAGACTTATTCGGATGATTGGGCTCTCGACCTATCCGCTCTATCTCATCCATGACATCGTTGGTGGGACGATAATATACTGGAGCCGCTTGTTAGGTCTGAATCAAATTTTTGCTATGGTAGTTGGCGTGTTTACAATGACCGGGCTCAGCATACTGATTGCGACAACTTTGGAACCTTTATTGCGAGGCTGGACATCACGCATATTGGCGTTGCTTTTTATGAACATATCTTCGTCGACCTAGCGCTTAGTCTCCAGCATTCCACTGTTCGCAGCTTCAAACTGGCTGGCAGTTTCACCGCTTCAGGCAAGCTCCCCCAGATCAAGCGCCAGCAGCAATGCCGCCCGCGCCGCGCCGATCTGGTGCCACAATTCTGGGTCTGAAAGCCGACCCGGATCAATTGCTTCCGGCCATTTTGTTGAGACGACCTCCGCGATGAGATCCAGCTTTTCCTCATCAACAAGGAAGCGCGGATCGACCGTTGCGGGATCGCAGACCACGCGCAACCGCAGGCAAGCGGGGCCACCACCATTGGCCATCGATTGGCGGACGTCGACAGGGATCAGCTTCCGGATCGGGCCATTGCCTGCAATCATCGTCTGAAGCCATCCCCAGACGCGCGGATTGTCCTGCGCTTCGGTCGGCAGGATCAGTGCCATGCCGCCATCAGGCAAGGTCACCAGTTGTGCATTGAACAGATAAGACTGGATCGCGTCCGATAGGCTCACCGCAGATGCCGGAACTTCGACGATTTCGGCCTGTGGCAAGAGTGCGCGCAAGTCGCGGATGAAATCCGCCTTTTCGGCAAAGGCCAGTTCATGCGCAAAGAGGACGCGTTCATTGGCGACCGCTACGACGTCATTGTGAAAGGCGCCCGCTGCAATCGCATCTTCCGACTGTTGCACGAACAATTCGCGCGTAACGCCATGCACGCGGGCGACGGCTTTTGAAGCTTCGATATGCTGGCGCGCGGGGAAGGGGCCGCCTGCCACGCCATAGACAAATACCTCGACGCCCGGCGTATCATGGCTCGCTGCGAGCCGCATATGATTGGCAGCACCCTCGTCGCCGAACGGTGCCGGGATGGGGCCATGTACCGCAAATGCCGGATGCGCAAAGGCCAGCTTCAACTGAGCCAGGGTTCCCGGCCATTCATGGCTGCGATGCGGCATAGTGACGAGGTTGGCAGCCGAGAGATGGCATATCCCGTCTCGGGTGTCAGCCGCCGGAGAGACTGTCGCGGCATTGGCTGCCCACATCGACGATGCTGAAAGGGCGTTCGCAAGCAGGCCGGAATCAGCAGACTCCGGGGCAGTGCCGAGCGTTTCAAGCCATGCCCGGTCAGGGCGGCATTGCGGCAGGAAGAAACCCTGCACCAATCCCAGCTTCAGATTGGCCCGCATCTTTTCGATGCCTTGCAGTGCGGCTGCGCGCGGCTGGGATGTGCCACCAGCGTTCTTCACGGAGGCGAGATTACCGAGGCTCAGCCCGGCGTAATTGTGGCTGGGACCGATCAGTCCATCGAAATTGATCTCGGTGATCGCCATGTCACCACCGCGCCACTTGGTTGATTGTATCACCCGTGGTTACACCAAGTGCGGCTGCGCCTTCGGGGTCTATGACGATCCCGCCATCAACCTGGTCGATATGTGCGTATGCCGCCTTGAACCCCGAGAGACGGCCATGCGTCGCAAGAACCTTTGTTTCTCCACCCGCGCGCACGCCTACAATCTGGCTATCCTGTGCCTCACGGATGCTGCGGACTGTGTCTGTCCTTGCCGTCATTGTCGGACCGCCATCGAATATGTCGATATAGTGTTCCCAACTGAACCCTTCATTTTCAAGCATGCGCATGGCAGCGCGGCCTGAAGGATGCGGCAAGCCAATCACTGCGCGCGCACCTTCCGGCAGCATTGCTGTGTATATCGGATGCTTCGGCATAAGGTCGGCTATGAACTGGTTGCCGTTGACCGCATTGAACTGGTCGGCATCCTGGAAATTCATGCCGAAGAAGCGCCCGGCTACTCCGTCCCAGAAGGGCGAGCCTCCGGCTTCGTCGATGATGCCCCGAAGTTCGGCGATGATCCGGTCGGCGAAGCGCGCACGGTGGTTGCGGATGAAGAGATAGCGACTGCGCGCGATCAGCATGCCAAGTCCACCCGCGCGTTCTCCCGGATGGAGAAACAGCCCGCCGACTTCGCTCGCCCCTTCAAGATCGGTCGACAGCGTCAGCATGTCGGCACGGAAAGTGCGGCCCAGTTCTTCGCTGTGCTGGGTAAGCGCCCCGATACGGTAGGAATAAAATGGCCATTTCTGGCCAATTTGCGAAAAAAGCTGACACGTGCCGCGCACGGCGCCGGTTTCCATGTTTTCAAGGACGAGCAGGAAAATGTCGTCCGCCAGCTGGTCGTCATCGCGGGCAAAGGCCGCATCCGACTTTTCGATCTTGCCTGTCAGCGACTTGCGGTCGGGCGGCAGGTTGGTGAAGCCGCCCCCAGTCAGCTTGGCCATTTCATAGAGCGGCTGGAGGTCACGCATGCCTGCGGCCCGGATACGAAAGCTCATATGCGTCCTCGTTCCGCAATCCGCAAAAGGGTGAGTGCCGAAAGCTGCGCGCGCTCGGCCAGGCTGTCCACGATCAAAAACTCCTCATCCGAATGGATGGCACCGCCACGCGGCCCCATAGTGTCGACCACCGGCACGCCGCATGCGGCAATATTGTTGCCGTCGCAGACGCCCCCTGTCGCTTTCCAAGCTATTGCCAGACCGAGATCGTTTCCGCAATCACGGACCAGCCCGAACAGCCTTTCGGCGACGTGATCGACCGGCTTTGGCGGCCGGTTAAAACTGCCATGGAGATGGCAATGGACGTCATGGTCTCTGGAAATTGCGGCGATTGTTGCGCGCAGCATCTCTTCCGCCGCTCGCATATCATCCGGGGTCATCGGGCGCATGTTGACCCGCAGGATCGCCTGATCCGGAACGATATTGTTCGGGCCTCCGCCGTCGATCTTTGCTGGATTGACCTTGAGACCGGGGGCCTTTGCGGCGTTGAGCCGGAGCGCAAGGTCGGCGGCGGCGATCAGGGCATTGCGCCCATCCTCGGGATTGCGCCCGGCATGCGCCGCCTTGCCGTGAATGGTCACGGAGAAATTGCCGCTTCCCGGGCGCGCGCCGGCCAATGTGCCGTCGGGCAGCGCGGGTTCATAGGTGAGGGCCGCAGTCTTGTCCTTTGCGAGTTCCGCGATCAGTCGTGCCGAGGCGTGACTCCCGGTTTCCTCGTCGGAGTTGATGAGTACGTCATAGCCGATGCGCGCTGCAAGCGGTGATGCTTCAACCGCGCGGAGTGCAGCCAGAATGACGGCTATGCCGCCCTTCATGTCCGCGGTGCCGGGCCCGTTGAGGACGCCGTCATCAAGCCATTTGAGCGACTGAAAGGGATGATCCGAGGCAAAGACTGTGTCCATATGGCCGGTCAACAGCATTTGGACCGGAGCATCCGACCTGACCCGGAGGTGAAGGTGCTTGCCGCGTTCGACCAGCTTTACCGCGCCGTCAGGCAGGACGGATTCGACAGGATCCGGCTCGGCAAGCCTGATTTCGCCCGGTAGAACCGAAAAGGAGTCGGCGAGCAAACCGGACACATGTTTCAGTCCGGCCAAATTGCCGGTCCCGGAATTGATCGCCGCCCATGCCTCCACCTGCGAGAGCATCGGCGCATCAGCGGCGGTTTCGATGGTGGCGTGTTCTTGTGATGTTAGTACAGACATGGCGTGCTTATAGCGCGGACGGACGCGCAAGCCACTAGGCTGGATGTTCGGTATCTTTTTAGCCAAATGTGCAACGAATGCGATGTGATTTCCGCTGGGCCCCGCAAATGGTGGAACGCATTCCGGGGCGTATTGGATGGGCGTCACGTCTGGACTGTCTGCTCATGAAGTTTGTTGGGCCAGTCGGATCGCTTCTGGGAAGACGCACCGTCTTTTCGGGCAGAACGCCGGGCTAGTCTCTCGGATTCGTTTAGAGCGGTTGCCAAGCTCCATCACGCTCTGCATAGGCACAAACCACGATTCTTCGCCTCCCCGGGAAGAGCGTAACACGATCTTACCAAGGGGTTTTCATGACCAGCACAACCATGCGCGCCGGCCTTTCCATTGCGAATGAGCTTGCCGAATTTGTTGAAGATCGCGCTCTGCCGGGAACCGATATCACTGCCGATGCGCTCTGGACGGGGCTGGCCGGGCTCCTTGATCGGTTCGTGCCGGTAAACCGGGCTCTGCTGGCCAAACGTGACGCGCTTCAAGTGAAGCTGGACGAATGGCACACGGTCAACCCCGGACCGATCGAAGACATGGCGGCTTATCAGGCGTTTCTGAGGGATATTGGCTATATTGTTCCGCCTCCGGCGCCTTTCAATATAGGCACCCAGAATGTGGATGCGGAAATCGCCACGATGGCTGGGCCCCAGCTTGTCGTTCCGTCATTGAACGACCGTTTTGTCCTCAACGCGGCGAATGCGCGCTGGGGAAGCCTCTATGACGCGCTCTATGGCACCGATGCGCTTGATGCACCGCCCGCCAGGCCGGGTGGTTACGATGCAGAACGCGGCGCCTCCGTCATCGCGCGGGCGAAGGCGTTCCTCGATGAAACTGTTCCGCTCGCCTCGGGAAGTTGGGCGGACTGGCAAGGCGAAGGCCCGTTGCTGGAGAACCCGGACCAATTGCAGGCTCGCAAACCGGGCGGCCTCCTTTTCAGGCACAATGGGCTGCATATCGAACTTGTGATTGATCCTTCACACCCAATTGGCAAAACTGATCCAGCGAATATTGCCGATGTGGTTCTTGAGGCAGCGCTGACGACGATTGTTGACCTTGAGGATTCTGTCGCCGCGGTTGATGCTGAGGACAAAGTTGCGGCATACTCCAACTGGCTCGGACTGATGCGCGGTGATCTCGAAGCCCGGTTTGAAAAGGGCGGCGGCATCATGGCGCGCGCACTTGAAGCAGACCGCGATTGGGGCAGCACCAAACTTCACGGCCGAAGCCTGCTCTTTATCCGCAATGTCGGGCATCTGATGACCAACCCGGCGGTTTTGCTCGCCGATGGTTCCGAGGCACCGGAGGGTATCCTCGATGCCGTGTTTACTGTCCTTTGCGCACTGCATGATCTCAAGGGGATCGGAAAGCTCAGGAATTCGCGCACCGGCAGCGTCTATATCGTCAAGCCGAAGATGCATGGGCCTGAGGAAGCGGCTTTCACCAACGATCTGTTTGACGCCGTCGAAGATGTGCTGGGCCTTGCGCGCCACACGATCAAGGTCGGCGTGATGGACGAGGAGCGGCGAACATCGGCCAACCTCGCCGCCTGCATTCATGCTGTGAAGGATCGGATCGTGTTCATCAACACCGGCTTCCTCGACCGCACTGGTGACGAAATGCACACGTCGATGCGGGCCGGGCCGATGATCCGCAAGGGAGAGATGAAGGCGTCCAGCTGGATCACCGCTTATGAAGCGCGCAACGTTCAGATCGGGCTCGCCTGCGGCTTTTCTGGCAAGGCGCAGATCGGCAAGGGCATGTGGGCAGCGCCCGACATGATGGCGGACATGATGGTTCAGAAGATCGGCCACCCCAGGGCGGGCGCGAATACCGCATGGGTGCCATCACCGACGGCGGCAACGCTGCATGCGATGCATTATCACGTGGTGGATGTTTTCGCACGACAGGCCGAACTGGCACAGGAGCCAACACCGGGCCTTGATCCGCTGCTGACGATTCCGGTCGCGCCAAAGGGGCATAACTGGTCGGACGAAGATGTCCGGCAGGAGCTGGAGAATAACGCACAGGGCATTCTAGGCTACGTGGTGCGCTGGATCGATCAGGGCGTGGGCTGCTCCAAAGTGCCAGACAATCACGATGTGGGCCTGATGGAAGACCGCGCGACGCTGCGCATTTCATCACAGCATATTGCCAATTGGCTGCTTCACGGCATCTGCACCCCGGGCCAGGTTGATGCGGCGCTAATCAAGATGGCTGCCAAGGTCGACTCGCAAAACGCGAGCGACCCACTTTATCGCACGCTAACGCCGGACAGCATTGCCATGGAAGCCGCACGGGCGCTGATATTCGAAGGTGTCGCACAGCCCAATGGCTATACAGAACCATTGCTGCACAAGTTCCGGCAGAAGGTGAAGGCAGGGTAGCGAACCACGACGAAAGCAGGCAAACTGCGTCGCAGAATGAGGATGATGAAATGAGCAAAGTGCTGCCCATCGCGAGCGACCTGTTTGTCTTTGACTGGATTACCGAACATGCGAGACGGTTTCCGGACAAGATCGCGACAATTGATTTGCACAATGGACGGCGACATTCCTATGCGCAGATGAACGAGCGTGTGGCGCGGATCGCGGGCTTCCTTTGTTCAATCGGAATCGAGAAGGGTGACCGCGTTGCTCTGCTCTCGATGAATTCATCGGACATGCTGGATGTCCAGTTTGCCTGCTGGCGGATTGGCGCTTGCTATACGCCATTGAATTTCCGCCTGACCGCACACGAGCTTGCATTCATGGTCAATGATAGTGGTGCAAAGGCATTTTTTTACGACACCGATTTGGCGGCCGTCATCCCGGCGCTTAGGGACAAGACCGAGGTTGCGCACTGGATCACGATGGACCCGATGGGCGGGCCAAGCGACCTTGAAACACTGATCGCCAGCGCGCCGCCGGTTTATGATTTCTGCCCACAGGCCGAAACCGACATGTGCATGATCATGTATTCATCGGGGACGACCGGCACGCCAAAAGGTGTGATGTTCAACCACGCGCAGTTTCATTTCACAGTTTCGGGCGCGATTCCGGCGGCAGGATGCTCCAGCGAGATGGTCGGACTGGTGATGATGCCACTTTTCCACATTGGCGGCCTGATGGCCTATACCTTGATGGCGCTCAATCTGGGCGGAATGGTTGTCATCTCGCGCGTATTCGACGCAGGCAATTTGCTTGGCGTATTCAACGACCCTGAACTTG
>JANLST010000058.1:0-5368 GCA_031362505.1 Sphingomonadales bacterium | reverse complement strand
ACGCGTCGGCACCGGTTCCGGCCCTGTCCAGTCGTAAAATCCCCGGCCCGACTTCTTTCCGAGCCAACCAGCCTCCACATATTTGACCAGTAGCGGCGCCGGCCTGAATTTCGGATCGCCGGTGCCCGTGAAAAGCACGCGGCAGATTTCGAGGCAGGTATCGAGCCCGATGAAATCGGCGAGTGTAAATGGCCCCATCGGGTGGTTGAGGCCAAGGCGGCAGGCGGTATCGATGTCGCGCATTGTTGCCACGCCTTCGCCCAGCGCAAAACAGGCCTCGTTGATCATCGGCATCAGGACGCGGTTCACGATGAAGCCCGGCGCATCATTGGCGTGGACGATTTCCTTGCCGAGCGAGCGGCCATAGGCTTCGACCGCCGCGACTGTGGCGTCAGCCGTGGCAAGGCCACGGATCAACTCGATCAGTCCCATGACGGGGACGGGGTTGAAGAAATGCACACCCATGAAGCGTGCCGGATCGGGTGAAGCCTGCGCCAGCCGGGTAATCGGGATCGACGAGGTGTTAGAAGCGAGGATTGCATCGGCACGCAAGACCTTGCCGATATCGGCAAATATGGCGCGCTTGATCTCTTCGCGCTCGGTCGCGGCCTCGATGACCAGATCGGCCTCGGTGAAGGCGGACGATCCGGCGACAGGTTCGATCAGCGCCAGTGCGGCGTCGCGCGCTTCGCTGGTGATCTTCTCCTTCTCGACCAACCGGCCAAGCCCTTTGGCAATAGCGTCCTTGCCTTTGGAAGCTCGCTCCAGATCGACGTCCGACAGCAGGACACGATAGCCGCTCTGCGCAGAAACCTGCGCGATTCCTGCGCCCATCTGGCCCGCGCCGATAACACCAATGACCTGCATCTATTTTTCCCCGAATTCCGAATCGTCCAGATCTTTATTGCCTCTATGAATCTGCGGCCAGGTTCAGCGCGAGGCGCCAGGCACCCACAATATGTCGCTGCTGCCGTGATCGTTGGCGTATCGCGAGGCCACGAACAGCCAGTCGGACAGTCGGTTGAGATAGGCAAGCGCCAGCGGGTTGATCGTGACTTCGCGCGCCGCAGTGATGGCATTGCGTTCCGCACGGCGTGTCACCGAACGGGCGACATGAAGCGCGGTGCCGAGGGCCGAACCGCCGGGGAGGATGAAACTGTTGAGCGGCTTCATGCCAATGTTCATCGTGTCGATTTCGGTTTCGAGCCGGGTCACTTGCGCGGCGACGATCCGCAAGCTCATCTCGCCGGGGGTGAAATCCTCTCCGGGCGTCGCAAGATCTGCACCGAGATCGAAAAGGTCATTCTGGATTGTCCTTAGCCGGGCGAGCATTTCGCCTCCAGCATGGAAAGTGGCGACACCGATGACGCTGTTGGTTTCATCGACATCGCCAATGGCCGCCATACGCACCGCGTCCTTGGGGGTGCGGCTGCCATCGACCAGCCCGGTCGTGCCATCATCGCCGGTGCGGGTGTAGATCTTGTTGAGCTTGACCATCCCTCCCTAGCCGCCGCGCGCCATAGCCAGCATGATGATCACAATCACGATGGCCACCGCCTGAAAGGCAACGCGCCCCTGCATCATCTTGTTCTGTTGCATGCCCGAGGCGCTTGGACCCGGGCCTTCGCCCTTCAAATCTTCTTCGGTGGTCTTGAGAAAGGCGATGATCCCGCGCACGAGCATCACGACAGCGCCGATCACGGCAAGGATCAGAAGGACAGAGAGGATGGACATGGCGTCCCTTTATGCCTCGTCCAGCGCGAAGCCAACCGGAAAGCGTCCGCGTCGCATGTTTTCGATAAGCCCTTCAGGATCGACTCCGGTATCGCGCATTTCAGCAAGTGTTTGCGTGGCGCTGCGCTTGGCGAGACGAACACCGTCCGTCCCGACGACCAGCGGATGATGATGATAGTCCGGAGTCGGCAGCCCAAGCAGTGACTGGAGCAATCGGTGGACATGGGTTGCAACAAAAAGATCGCGACCGCGCACGACATGTGTGATGCCCTGTGCAGCATCGTCAACCGTGACCGCAAGATGGTAGCTCGTGCCGGCATCCTTGCGGGCCAGGACGACATCTCCCAGCTGCTCCGGCGTTGCGATTATCGTTCCGGCCCGCTCGTCCCGCCAGGTGAGGGGCCCGGCAATCGCTGCCGCCCTCTGGATATCGAGCCGCCAGCTCCACGGCATTGGTGCATCATTCGTAACGCCTCGATGTCGGCACGTGCCGGGATAAACTGCCCCCAGCAACCCTTGTGGGGCGGACGCTGCATTGGCGATGTCGGTACGCGTGCAGATACAGCGATAAAGCAAATCCATCGCCTCCAGCCTCCCAAGCGCTTCGGCATACGCATCCATCCGCTGTGACTGGGTCATGATATCGCCGTCCCAGCCCAGCGCGAGCCATCGCAAATCTTCGAAAATCGCGTCGACAAATTCCAGCTTGCACCGGCTTTGGTCGATGTCCTCGATCCGCAACACTAAGCGTCCGCCGGCCTGCATCGCCCGGTCATGAGCAAGCATCGCGGACCACGCGTGTCCCAGGTGAAGCCGCCCCGTCGGGCTTGGTGCAAAACGGGTCACAACATCTTTGTGCATTTTCGCCCTTGACCCCATCATGTGGTAAATGCTGTCATGCAGTCGTCATGTGGCGCGACGATAGGGCGCTTGCAACTGGTGAAAGGGGTTCAACGGCATGTATCACCCGGATCTGATCCGCCATCCGGATGGCTGCCCAGCGCTGGTTCTGAACGCCGACTATACTCCGTTGAGCTACTATCCGCTTTCACTTTGGCCTTGGCAGACGGCGGTAAAGGCCGTGTTCCTCGATCGTGTGGACATTGTCGAAGAATATCGACGCGAGGTTCACAGCACCAATTTCACGATGAAGCTCCCATCGGTGATTGCGCTCAAGCAATATGTACGACCGTCCCAGCATCCTGCGTTCACCCGGTTCAACCTCTTTCTGCGTGACCGGTTTCAGTGCCAATATTGCGGCAGCCTGAAGGATCTGACGTTCGATCACGTCATTCCGCGCGCGCAGGGCGGCCGAACGACCTGGGAAAATGTCGCGACAGCCTGTGCGCCGTGCAACCTCAAAAAGGGCGGGCGTACGCCAAAGCAGGCGCATATGGTGCTCCATTCCGGGCCGATCCGCCCGACCAGCTGGCAGTTGCAGGATCAGGGGCGGAGCTTCCCGCCGAACTACCTGCACGATAGCTGGCGTGACTGGCTCTATTGGGATATTGAACTGGAGGCTTGATCGCCTTGCCGTCCCGTCGCATTGCGAGCGCTCAACCCCGAATGGAGCACTGCAATGATCGAAGCCGAGTGGTGGGATTATGACGATATGGACGAGCTTGCCGAAGCCGTGGCGGGCGATGTGGGGTTCATTATCGAATCGGCGATTGATGCACGCGGATCGGCCGTGATCGCGCTTGCTGGTGGCAAGACCCCCGGGCCGATTCTCGAAAAGCTCGCCCAAAAGAAGATCGACTGGAAACGGGTCACGATTATTCCGACCGACGAACGGATCGTCGCGCTTGATGATCCGCTGTGCAACGTTGCCGGGCTTGCAAGAATTTTTCTGCCCAAGGGCGCGCGCGTGGTGCCGATCCTGTCTGACAAGGCCGATGACTACAAACTGGCGGGCAACGCCGCTTCGTCGCGGATCAGCGACTTTCACTGGCCGCCGGATCTTGTCTGGCTGGGCGTCGGGGAGGATGGCCACACGGCGTCGATCTTCACTGGCCCCGATCTTGAAGATGCGCTCAACGCTCCTGCAGAGCGCAAGGCGGTTGGTGTCATGCCCGATCCGCTCCCGCCGGAAGCCCCGGTTGCTCGCGTGACCCTGACGCGAAACTCCATCCAGTCGGCAAAGTCGCTGGTGATTGTCGTCACGGGGAACACCAAGCGCAAATTGCTTGAACAGGCGATCAAGGATGGCGACAGTTCCCCGCTTCCGGTGGGCCGGGTGCTGGCCGGGCTTGAAACGCCGGTTGATATTCACTGGTGTGAGGGTTGATTCAATGGCGCGGACGGTAAAGATTCTCCAATATGGCGGACCCGAGGTCATCGAATGGGTCGATCAGGAATTGTCACCTCCTGGCCCCGGCGAAGTCCGGATGCGCAACACCGTGGTCGGACTGAACTATATCGACACCTACCACCGAAGCGGCATCTATCCGGTCCCGCTTCCAAGCGGACTGGGAATCGAAGCGGCTGGAGTCATTGAATCGGTCGGCGACGGCGTGTCCGATTTTGTTTCGGGTGATCGCGTCTTTACGTTCGGCCCGGCGCTTGGCGCTTATAGCACCGAGCGGAACCTGTCCGCCGCTTCGCTTTTCCCGATTCCGGCTGATATCAGCGATGAGGTTGCAGCGGCGGCGCTGCTCAAGGCCGGAACCGCCGAATTCCTTGTCGAACGTTGTGCGCGCGTTCAGCCAAAATGGCCGGTGCTTGTCCACGCGGCAGCCGGGGGTGTTGGCTTGATCCTCGTCCAATGGCTCAAGCACATTGGCGCGATGGTGATAGGCACCGTGAGCACACCCGAGAAGGCCGCACTGGCGCTGGGGGCGGGTGCCGATCATGTCTTGTTATACAAAAGCGAGGACGTCGCCGCGCGCGTGCGCGAACTGACGGACGGTGCAGGCGTGCGCGTATCCTTTGACGGTGTCGGTATGGCGACATGGGAAACCTCGCTTGCCGCAACCGGGCGGCGTGGCATGATTGTTAGCTATGGGAATGCTGGAGGGCCGGTCAGCGGCATCAACCTGGGCATCCTCGCCCAGAAGGGGTCGCTCTTTGTCACGCGGCCGACAATGGGTGATTATTATGCCGATCCTGTCGAACGCGCGGCCGGTGTGGACTATGTTTTTGACATGCTCCGTCAGGGTGTGATCGGTGCCAATATCGGCCAGACCTATGCGCTCGAAGACGCCGCACAGGCCCACCGCGACCTTGAAAGCGGCAAAACCAGTGGCGCGACAATCTTGCGACCCTAGCTCTGGTGAATGAGACGGTGTCGATGGATGCCGTCCTATCCCAGTGCGTCGACGGCCTCGGCCAGAAGCAGCCAGCGTTCTTCGGCGGCCTCTTTTTCGGCTCGGGCGGTGTCGATTGCCTTTGTGAGCGTCTCGAATCCAGCCGGATCCCGGGCATATAGCGTCGCATCGGACAAAGCGGCTTCGTTTCGCACAATCGCCGCTTCGATTTCGGCAATCCGTCCGGGTAGCAGGTCGTAATCGCGCTGATCCTTGTAGCTCAACTTAGAGGGCGCACGCTGGGCTTTGGTCAGGTCGGCCGCCCTTGCTGTCTTTTTGGGGTCAGCCTTGGGTGCGGTGCGTTTCCGCTCCCAATCGGCATAGCCTCC
>JANLST010000025.1:0-5479 GCA_031362505.1 Sphingomonadales bacterium | reverse complement strand
GAGGGGCTTCCACCGCCAGCAAGTCCACCCCCTTCGGAGCGCTGCATGAGGATGACCCCGACCATGGCCGCAGCAATGATCGCGTGAACGACAAGAAGGAATTTATACATGGGCGCGGCCCTTAGCGGAGCGAAGGCAAGGGATCAACCACACTTGGTCCGTTGGCAATTCGCTTTGGGTTACACCAGATTGGCGGGGCAAAAGCTGATTGGTTCAGAGTGCGAACAATGGTCCCGAGCACCTCTGCCCCGCCAAAGGAAGTACGGCCCTGGCGGGGAGGGGTCCCAGCCAGGGCCGCATCCAGATGTTCAGGTGTTGACCGGCCTGATCCATCAGGATTCCTTGCAAGGCTATTTGGAAGGCAGAAGCACCGTATCGATCACGTGCGCGACGCCATTCGACTGATAGACATCAGCTTGCGAAACCATAGATTTTCCGCCGGTGGCGTCGGTTAGGACGATCGATTCCCCTTCCTTGCTTGCTGTAAGCTTGCCGCCCGCAACTGTTTTCAAACTGGCTTTGCCACCGCCCGCTTCGATCATCTTGCTGAGTTCTGCAGTATCGAGCTTTCCGGCCACCACGTGATAGGTCAGGATACCAGCCAACTTTGACTTGTTCGCAGGCTTGAGTAGCGTTGCGACCGTTCCTTCGGGCAGCTTCTTGAACGCATCATCATCTGGGGCGAATACTGTAAATGGGCCGGGGCCTTTGAGCGTATCGACGAGACCGGCCGCACCAACTGCTGCAACGAGCGTCTTGAGGTTTCCGGCGGTGGATGCGTTTTCGACGACATTCTTGTCCGGGAACATGGGAGCGCCGCCAACCATCGGATTTTCGCCGCCAGACATGGCGCCGTTCATTGCGCCAGCATCGTCCATCATGGCATTGTCGGCCATCATGGAATTATCGGCGTCGGCTGGTTTCTTGGAGCATGCGGTCATGGCCATCGCGGCAGCGGCGATCATGAGTGTATTGATGACAGTCTTTTTCATGCGGTAGCCTCATTTCAATAAAGTTGGTCGCCCCGGGGGGAGGCACAAGCGTCAAGACCCCGAGCAGAAGCACCGGAGTTAACTGCTATATTGGTCAAATCGGCGATTTGGATGCAGTACGACGCAGATTATTGCGCGGCGACGATGATCGGAACGAAATCCGTCGCCTTGAGGCTGGCCCCACCCACCAGCGCGCCGTCAACTTCAGGCACGTGCAGCAGTTCGGCGGCATTCGACGGCTTGACCGAGCCGCCATACAGGATACGCACCTTTATTCCTTCAACGCCGAGCGTTTCCACCATGCATTTGCGGATGGCCGCGTGCATCTCTCCAATGTCAGCAATAGTAGGCGTGCGGCCGGTGCCGATCGCCCAGACCGGCTCATAGGCAACCACCAGTGTCGCGCCGGTCCCGTTGCCCGGCACCGAGTCCCTGAGCTGTTCGTTTACCAGCGCAACCGCGCGTCCGGCATCGCGTTCGGCTTCGGTTTCTCCCACACACATAATGGCTATCAGGCCACCTGCAACGGCAGCTTCGGCCTTGGCTTTCACTTCAGAGCTGGTCTCATGATTGTCAGCGCGTCGTTCGCTATGGCCAACGATCACCATCGCGGCACCAGCTTCCGCCAGCATGGCAACGGAGAGGCAACCAGTGTGGGCGCCAGACGCGTTCCAGTGGCAATCCTGCCCACCGATCACGAGTCCGGGTTGACGTCGAGCCGCAGGGCCAATCAGGGTCGCAGGCAGGCAAATCGCAACATCAACCGCACCTGATGCTTCTGCCGCGATGGCATCGAGTTCCGCCAGCCCAGCAAGCGACCCGTTCATTTTCCAGTTGCCGGCGACCAATTTGCGCAATGCCATTGTTCCAATGCCCTTTCCAAAGCCCGCTTGATGCCGAACCCGGGTCGCCCTATGGCGAGCCGCAATCAACATCAAGCCGGAAGCCCCTTCATGATTTCCTTTTTCCGTCGAGCACTCTCTTCATGGCTTGTGCTCGGCCTGCTCGCCCTGATCATGATCGCATTCATTGTCACAGGGGTCGGCACGCCTTCCGGACTCGGCAATTTCGCCGGCGGCGGATCCAGCATAGCAAAAATCGGCAGCACATCGCTAGACGCGTCCGATGCTGCCCAACGGGTTCAGGCCCAACTCGACAATGCCCGCCAGCAGCAACCCGGTCTCGAAATGGCAGAGTTCGTTCGCACCGGTGGAGTGGATCAGGTGATCGAGCAGATGGTCAACGGTCGCGCTTTCGAGCAATTCGGTTCGAAAAATGGCATGACGGTCAGCAACCGGCTGGTTGATAGCGAAATTCTCGGCATTCCGGCCTTTCGCGGACCGGCCGGTTCGTTCGATCGGAACACTTTTCTTGGCGTGCTGGCGCAACGCAAGCTGAGCGAAGCGGTCGTGCGCGAGGATCTGGCGCGAGACAAGATGACCAACGCGCTGATTGTTCCGGCGGCCGGCGCTGCGCGAGCGTCAGTTGGCCTGGTTACGCCCTACGCTGCGTTGCTGCTCGAAGGACGCAACGGCCAAATCGCCTTTGTGCCAACCGCTGTCGCCGGCGCCGGTGCAGCGCCGACACAAGCCGAACTTGCACAATACTATCAGCGCCAGCTTGCCCGCTATACTGTTCCAGAGACACGTGTGATCCGATATGCCCTGTTCGACCGCAAACGGTTCGAGGGAAAAATTGCGGCGACCGAAGAAGAAATCGCCCAAGCGTATAAGGCCAACGCGGCGCAATACGCTTCAAAAGAGACACGTGTCTTTACCCAGGTCGTCACGCAGAGCCAAACGACCGCACAAGAGATTGTGGCAAAGGCACGTACAGGCACTCCAATCGCGGCGGCGGCCAAGACTTCTGGCAGCGAGGCAACGACACTCGCGGCGCAAGACCAATCAGGATATGCAGGACTGACTGCATCAGCATCAATCGCAAAGGCCGCATTTTCGGCTGCGAAGGGAAGTGTGCTGGATCCTCAGAAATCGCCCCTTGGTTGGCTCGTAATCAAGGTCGATACAGTCACCAAGACCGGCGGAAAATCCTTGTCGGACGTGCGTGCGACCCTTGTAGAACAGATCGTCAAGCAGAAGATCGACGTGGCCCTTGCCGATTTCGTGACCCGGATCGAGGATCAGGTCGCAGACGGTGCGACCTTTGACGATCTGGTAAAGAAGGAGGGCCTGGCGGTCGTGACAACACTGCCTTTGACAGCCAGCGGCATCGCACCCGACGTTCCCGGTTTCAAGGCTGTCCCCGAATTGCAGCCGATCCTGCATGACGCCTTTCAGGCGGAAGTCGATGACGATGCCGCTGTGATGACAATTATCCCCGGCCAAAGCTATGGCTTCTACGATCTTGATCGCATCATTGCATCCGCTCCAAGGCAACTCACAAAGATCAGCGAGCAAGTTACGACGGATTTCCGGCGCGATCGCGCGTCAAGGGCCGCCAAGAAAATTGCCGACGCGATTGCGATGAAGGCCAATCAGGGAACGCCGCTGACAGTTGCCCTGTCGGGAGCAGGCGTCTCGCTCCCTGCTGCAAAACCAATCGGGGCGCGCAGGATCGACATTGCAAGGGCACAACAAAAAGTCCCGCCGCCGCTCGCTCTCCTCTTCAGCATCCCGGCACATCACGCCAGGGTGCTTGAAGCCGAAGAAAAGCAAGGCTGGTATGTCATTTGGCTCGACAAGATCACTCCCGGCAACATCGCCAGCGAGCCTGGCCTTATTCAAGCAACGCAATCCGAAATCGCCCGCTCGATCGGTGATGAATATGTCCAGCAGTTTGCAGCCGCGATCAAGGCCGATCTTGGCGTCAAAAAGAACGAGTCCGCGATTTCCGCCCTCAAACGCAGCCTGACGGGCGCAACGACGAGCCAGTGACTCCGGAAGCCGACGCACTCGCCATTGCGCAGCTCCGACAGGGAAAACCGGCACTGATATGGCGTAGCTTGATCGCGGATACGGAGACCCCTGTTTCGGCGGCACTCAAACTGTTCGAGCCCGAGCGCGGCGATTTTCTCCTTGAGTCGGTCGAGGGCGGCGCCGTGAGGGGACGCTACAGCCTTTTGGGCCTTGCGCCCGATCTGGTCTTCCGCGCCAATGGCGAGAAAGCCGAAATCAACCGCTGCTGGCTGAGCGACCGGACGGCGTTCGCGCCGATGGACGAAACGGCCCTGCCCGCGCTGCGCGCGCTTGTCGCGTCGTGTCGAATAGCGGTGCCCGAAGGGTTGCCGAGCGCGCTTGCCTGTCTCGTGGGCTATTTCGCCTATGAGACGATTGGGCTGGTCGAAAGCCTTCCACGACCTGCGCCCAACCCACTCGGCCTGCCCGATATGCTGTTCGTGCGCCCAACACTTGTCCTCGTGTTTGACCGACTTTCCGACGAACTGTTTCTGGTGGCGCCAGTATGGCCTGAAAGCGGCGATGCGACGGAACAGGCTGTGCAGGCCATTGAACGGATCGACGCCGCCTCGGCTCGGCTGGCTCAACCCCTGCCTGTTCAAAAAAGGAGAGGCGATCTCGACGCTCTGCCGCCCCCCGAGTCTGTGCTCGCGCCCGGTCGTTATGCGGAAATGGTGCTCAAGGCGAAGGACTATATTGCCGCGGGCGATATTTTTCAGGTAGTGCTGACTCAGCGTTTCACCCAGCCCTTCCCCCTGCCGCCGTTCGATCTTTATCGCGCTTTGCGAAGAATCAATCCTTCGCCTTTTCTCTATCATCTAGATCTTCCGGGATTCGCCCTGACCGGATCGAGCCCCGAAATCCTTGTTCGCGCGCGCGACGGCGAAGTCACGATCCGGCCGATCGCGGGCACCCGACCGCGCGGCAAGACCGCCGTTGAAGATGCAGAAAATCGCGACTCATTGCTCGCGGACCCCAAGGAGCGCGCCGAACATCTGATGCTCCTCGATCTGGGCCGCAACGATGTCGGGCGCGTCGCAGAAGCGGGCAGCGTGACGGTCACGGACAGCTATTCGGTCGAATTCTACAGCCACGTCATGCACATTGTCTCGAACGTGGTCGGACGGCTTTCTCCGGACAAGGACGCGCTTGACGCCTTGTTCGCGGGCTTCCCGGCGGGGACGGTTTCAGGCGCACCCAAGGTCCGCGCTTGCGAGATCATCGCGGAACTCGAGCCCGAAACCCGCGGAGCCTATGCTGGCGGCGTCGGTTATTTCAGCCCGAACGGGAATATGGACAGCTGCATCGTATTGCGCACGGCCGTGGTGAAAGACGGCGTCATGCATGTTCAGGCGGGCGCGGGAATCGTGGCAGATAGCAACCCTGAATACGAACAGCGTGAGTGCGAGGCCAAGGCCGGGGCGTTGATGGCGGCGGCGCGCGAAGCCGTGAGGGTCGCGAGCGAGCCCAGCTTCGGGCAATGACTTGACCGCACCGCCTGACCGCCTAGCATAACCTCATGCGCATTATCCTCTCCCCGCTGATCGCGGCTCTCGCCCTTCTAGCCACGCC
>JANLST010000519.1:0-1819 GCA_031362505.1 Sphingomonadales bacterium | reverse complement strand
CATCTTGCCCGCCACCTCGGCAAACAACAGGTCAAGCGGGACGCCTTTGGCAATCTGGTCATGCTGGCCGCGATAGGTGGTGACAAGATAGTCGCTTTGCTCGAGCGCCGCGATGGCGGCCGCCGAAACGAGTTCCTGACCACGCACTGTATAGTAGAGGACCGCAAGCTTGCCTGTCATCAGCATCGAACGCAACTTCTCGTCCGCGCGAGCGATCTTCATCGTCCGGGTGTAAATATCCAGCAACGTGTCGCGATTGAAGCTGCTTGAGGTCATATGTTTCTTCTCGCTTTCGAAATGACAATGCTCACTGACATCAATGCCGTCGTCCGCATCCAGTCAGAGAGAGTCGCCTCGCTTCGGACTATAACAATTCCGGATTTTCGATCAGCTTGGCAAGTGCAACCATGAAGCGACCAGCGTCGGCCCCGTCGATTGCCCGATGATCGCAACTGAGCGACAGATGCAGCACGGGAACGATGCGAATCGCACCGTCATCATCAATCGGTTCCGGCCGGGCGTTTCCGACCGCGAGGATTGCACCCTGAGGCGGGTTGATGATCGCATCAAATTGCTCGACACCGAACATACCCAGATTGGAAAGGCTGAAGCTTCCGCCTTCAAATTCATCCTGCTTGAGTTTCCCGGAGCGGGCACGCTGAGCCAGATCGGCCATGACGGAATTGATATCGGCAACGCTTCGCCGTTGCGCACCCGTCACAATCGGCGTGATCAGCCCCCCTTCGGTCGACACCGCAACCGCGATATCTGCACCTGCAAAATGATGGATGTCGTTACCGTGCACCTGGATATTGAGCGCAGGAACTTCGGCCAAAGCAAGGGCGCAGGCGCGAACCAGATAGTCATTGATGCTCGGCTTTGGATCCGCAGCCGCGCGCAGATTGATGAGCTTGTCAGCACGCACGCGTCTGCGCACGTAGAAATGCGGAATTGTCGATTTTGATTCAGAGAGCCTGCGGGCGATGGCCTTGCGCATCTTCGACATTGGCTCAACGGTTGGCGCTGCATCGGATGTTGACGTTGAAGAAACACCGGCAGCAGCAAGAACATCAGCCTTGCAGATGCGGCCGCGTGGACCGGTTCCTGCAATGCCATTCAAATCAACGTTGTGCGTGATCGCCAGCCGCCGCGCCATCGGTGAGGCAAAGGCGCCCGAAACAGGCGTGAGAGGGTAAGTGCCCCGCAACGCATGGCCTGGTTCTGCGCGGACTGCCTGATGGACATCCTGCAAGGAAACCCGGCCACTACGCCCGGTTCCCGAAAGAGTCGATACGTCGACCCCCTTGGCCATCGCGGCGGCATGCGCTGCCGGACTGATCATCGTTGTATCGGCGACTGGAGCGACTGGCGTTGGTGTCGGGCTTGCCGCGGCTGCAGCGGGTTCGCTTGATGCAGCAAAGCCGGTTTCGGCGCCCTTGAACGTCTGGACAAAGGCTTCGATCTCTCCGGCGTCGGTTCCTGGATCGCCCAGTACTGCGAGCAACGCGCCAACGGGATAGGTCTCACCCGGTTTTGCAACCAGCCGCACGAAACAGCCATCGGCTTCTGCTTCAACTTCGTTCGTAATCTTGTCCGTTTCGATCAATGTGAGCGTCGCATTGCGAGAAAAGGATTCGCCTTCGGAGACCATCCATTCGGCTATTGTCCCTTCGCTCATTTCGATGCCCCATTTGGGCATTGTGAACGCCTTGAGATTGGCCATGTGTGTTCGCCCCTATCGAAACGCGAGCGTGCGACGGACCGCAGCTTCGATGTCGGCCGGAGAGGGCAACCAGGCCTTTTCCAGTTCACGTGCAAA
>JANLST010000518.1:0-3246 GCA_031362505.1 Sphingomonadales bacterium | reverse complement strand
AAAGTTTGGTGTACGCAGCATTTCGGCTTCGGTCTTCTGCACAAGATCGCCAATATAGATGATATTGTCGTTCTTGAGACAGTTGGCCGAACGGACGCTGAGTTCCAACTCGTCCACCTTCTTGAGGAGGTAGCGGTTGATACTGTTGCTGTCGCTTGCACTCTCGGATGGAGATGGAGCCGCCATCCCGATGAGCTGCGCGGATTGCGCCATCGCTTCGTCGAAATGGACGAAGAGCTGGAGCTGATCCTGCAGGATGCGTGCGGCGTAGGCGAGCGCGTCATCTGGCGTTATCGTGCCGTCTGTCTCGATTGTAAGCGTCAGCTTGTCATAATCGAGCTCTTGACCGACCCGGGTGTTTTCCACCTTGTAGGCGACCTGGCGGACCGGCGAATAGAGCGCATCGATCGGGATAAGACCGATAGGAGCATCGGCTGGACGGTTCGATGCAGCAGGGACATAGCCCTTGCCGGTATCGGCGGTCAGTTCCATGTTGAGCGACGCGCCCTGATCAAGGTGACAGATCACATGTTCAGGGTTCATGATCTCGATATCGCCCGACACGGCAATCATGCCTGCCGTCACTTCGGCAGGGCCAGTCGCGGAAAGCTGGAGGCGCTTGGCGCCTTCACCTTGCATGCGGATCGCAATCTGCTTGATGTTGAGAACCATGTCGGTCACGTCTTCACGCACGCCAGACAGCGATGAAAATTCGTGAAGCACGTTCTCGATCTTGACCGACGTTACCGCCGCGCCCTGAAGCGAGGAGAGCAGAACGCGTCGCAACGCGTTGCCGAGTGTAAGGCCGAAGCCGCGCTCAAGCGGTTCGGCAATGAAGCTCGCCTTGCGAACTGCATCGGCGCCCGTTTTCTTTTCGAGCGTGTCGGGTTTCTTGAGTTCCTGCCAGTTACGGGTGTTGACTGCCACGATAGTCCCCTTGGGGTTGGGTGTCCGGCGCGTCCGCCTTGCCACCGATTGAAACAATTTGGCGGGGCGAACGCGCCCTGCCAGAACAGATTAAACCCGTCGACGCTTCGACGGACGCACACCGTTGTGCGGGATCGAAGTCACGTCGCGGATCGAAGTGATCTGAAAACCGACCGCTTGAAGCGCACGAAGCGCCGATTCGCGGCCCGAACCGGGGCCTTTCACCTCAACTTCAAGCGTACGGACGCCATGTTCGGAGGCCTTTTTGCCCGCATCTTCTGCGGCAACCTGGGCTGCATAGGGAGTCGACTTGCGACTGCCCTTAAAACCCATTGTGCCGGCCGAAGACCAGGCAATCGTATTGCCCTGAGCATCGGTGATCGTGATCATCGTGTTGTTAAAGCTGGCGTTGACATGAGCCACGCCGGCCGTGATGTTTTTCCGCTCGCGGCGCTTTATGCGCTGTGGTTCGCGTGCCATTTTGAATTCCTGACCTAGATCTGAAAGCTTGAAAGTACTGGCGAAGGCCTATTTCTTTTTGCCAGCAATCGCCTTGGCCTTGCCCTTGCGGGTGCGCGCATTGGTATGCGTGCGCTGGCCACGAACCGGAAGACCCTTGCGATGGCGTAGCCCGCGATAGCAGGCAAGATCCATCAGGCGCTTGATGTTCATTGCCGTCTGACGGCGAAGATCACCTTCAACCGTATAACCGGCGTCGATTGCTTCGCGCAGATGCAGCACTTCCTGATCATTCAGGTCTTGAACGCGCCGCTCGGGCGTGATGCCCAGCTTGGTCGTGATTTCCTTGGCTTTGGTCGGACCAATGCCGTGGATATAAGTCAGCGCAATTTCAACGCGCTTGTTGGTGGGGATATTGACCCCTGCAATACGTGCCATGAACGATAATCTCCTGCTCCACAGGGCGGCTGGCGAACCGACCCATCTCGACGCTTTGAACCTCCGGAATACACGAAACACGACGAGCGCAAAAAGGCGCCGCCGTGGAAACGGTGTTTTGGAAGTAGTGTCGGATTAGTCCTGAGTCGCCACGCTGTCAAGCGTCAGACACTCATTTTCGGCCTGTAACGCCTATCGCTCGAGGCGCGAAACAGCTAGCGAAGTTTCATAGCCTTGGTGGATGGAGATTCCAGATGCGCGCCCTTCCGATTATTCTTGCTGTTCTGGCTGCGACGCCCGCAACCGCTGCGCTAAACCAGGGTGCAAAGGCACCGGACTTTTCAACTCAGGGAGCACTTGCTGGCAAATCCTTCAACCTGTCCCTTTCACAATTGCTCAAGAAAGGCCCGGTTGTGCTTTACTTCTTTCCTGCCGCCTTCACACCGGCTGCACCGCGGAAGCGCACGAGTTTGCCGAGCAAACTGGCGCGTTCAAAAAATCCGGGGCAACAGTGATCGGCCTTGCCGGGGACAAGATCGAAGATCTTCAGCGCTTCTCGAAGGAAGAGTGTCGCAACAAATTTGCCGTAGCCGTCGCAAGCCCGATGGTCATCAAGGCCTATGACGTTGCCCTTCCTGTCGCTGGCCGTTCAAGCCGCACATCCTATGTGATCGCGCCAAACGGACAAATCGTCTATGCCTATTCGGACCGCGATTATCGCAACCATGTCACCAATACGCTCAAGGCCGTGCAGGACTGGAAAGCCAGCCAGCGCAAATAGCATCAGCGTGTCTTGACGTAGGTGCCAGGCGCATCCTCGATCGCCCTAAGTTTGCCTTCGCCCGGAACGCGAGCACCACCAACAGCGACTGTCTTCGGGCCGTGGCCCTTGAGCCATTCGACCCAGTAAGGCCACCAACTGCCTTTGGTTTCGGTCGCGCCGGCGACGAACTCGTCAAGCGAGGTCACAGGTGCGTTGTAGGTCCAGTATTGATACTTCATCTGTGCCGGTGGATTGACCACGCCGGCAATATGCCCACTGCCCGCCAGCAGGAATGTCAGCGGCCCACGAAATTGGTCGCGGATCTTCCAGACGCTTTCGACGGGTGCAATATGATCTTCCCGGCCAGCCTGGATAAAGGACGGGGTCTCGACCTTTGTGAGGTCAATCTGGACGCCCAGTGCACTCAATGCACCGGGCTGAACCAGTTTGTTGTCGCGATAAAGATCACACAGATAGGCGCGGTGCCATTTGGCGGGCAAGTTCGTGACGTCTCCGTTCCAGTGAAGCAGGTCGAACGCAGGATAATCCTGACCAAGCAGATAGTTGCTGACCACGGTGCTCCAGATCAGGTCCTTGCCGCGCAACAGGTTGAAGCTCAGCGCCAGATAGCGTCCGTCAAGATAACCATCAGTCTCAAT
>JANLST010000393.1:0-2246 GCA_031362505.1 Sphingomonadales bacterium | reverse complement strand
GAGTGGGATGCCCTTGAACCCCGGTGATTCAACCGATTCCTGAATTTGAGGGGCAAACTGCGTGTCTTCAAACAATATGCGTTCGAAGTTATCGATGCGTGATTGCCATAGCGGCGACAAATCTTCCTTTGCGATCCGCGGGCCAAACCAGTGGCACTCGATTCGCATTGTCCTGGCCGTTCGCGGCCAGAATACAAGCATGGGCAAGCCGGAAGAAGACGGCGGCATCACGATGTTTGGATAGATGTTGTAACTCACATTATTGTCGCGCGGGATTTCCGTGACGGTCGCTATCTCGGGCATGCCCCTGGTCCCGGGATCGATCCAGTCCGGCCGGCGATTCGGGGTTGTCATCCTCGAATGGCCGCCGGACCACAGGGTGATTGTTGTGCCACGATGATCGAGAAAGCGGTCCACTGTACTCTGATGGATTGATTTGAGGTGATAAACTTCCAGAAACGCATCCAGCAGGACTTTGACGTTACAGGCCACATCATAGCCACGCGAGTGAACCAACATCAAATTTTCAGGCTGGAACTGTGCAAGCTCTCCGGCGACCGGCCCGAGTGACTCGATCAATGGCTTTGCATCTTCGTCTTCATTGATGAAAATCCAGCCGCCCAGCATCTCGCAACGGACCGAAATGAGGGATCTGCACGAAAAATCAAAGTCGACAAAATCGCGCTTGTCGCGAATGGCGGTCAATTCGCCTTCAAGCGTATAGCTCCAGCCGTGGTAGCCACAGACAAGGCCGCGCGACTGCCCGGCATCTTCCTTCACAAGAGGTCCGCCGCGGTGACGACACGTATTATAAAAGGCGCGAACGGTTCCGCCCAGGTCTCGGACGATCAGGATCGGCGATCCTGTATTTCTCGTCAGGAACCAGCTTCCCGGCTCCGGCAGCTGGTCTTCGTGTCCTCCGTAGAGCCAGCTCCGCTTCCACAGCCCGTCCTGCTCCAGCGAGAGGAATTCAGGATCGACATATCGGCCGGCAGGAATGTCCGAAAGTTTTGGAAATCCTTGAGGCGGAGCAACGCGTGCCGTCTCGAAACTCATCTGGTCCTTGATCCGATCGGTCAACGCTGCGTCCAATGCCGCACTCCTTTAAACCTTCAGCTATCATGTTTAGCATTTGAAAAACTAAAAACAATCATGCTTGTCTTTTTTATCGCGTCCAATCGGTAATCCGGTTAACAGCGAAACGGCAGAAGCAGGAAGCGAAAATGGACTTCAAGCTAACCGAAGAACAAATGCAGCTACAAAAACATGTGCAGTCATTTGGGAGTGCAGACTTGCCAGTCGATACGGTCGAATTCAAACACGACGCCCATCGATCTGATCATGCTTTGATCACGCAGTTTGACGAGGGGCAATAGACTTGATTTCGATCATCGCACAGGCTGATTTGCCGATTGGTACCAACCGCGCCTTTGAAGTGAGCGGCGAGTCCATTCTGATTGCTCGGACTGCACACGGCGTTTTTGCGATCGAGAATCGATGCAGCCACGCTTTTCAGACGCTTGAGGGAGGAAAGATGAAGGCGGTGCACATATTTTGCCCGCTCCATGGCGTTCGCTTTGACATGCGGGACGGATGCCCATCGGGCACGCTGACGGACAAGCCCATCCGGACATGGCCGGTATCGATTATCGATGGAATGATCGTGATCGGAAGCGAACCAGCATGAGGCGATTGTTGCATATCCAGGCAAGCCCGCGAGGTGCCCGATCAAGATCGGATGCGATCGGCCTTTACTTTCTGGACGCGTTGCAGGCCAGGGTTCAAGGGTTGGACATCACAACGTTGAACGTTTTTGATGCCGACCTTCCAGCGTTCGATCGCGCGGCAATCGAAGGGCGATATGGACTGTTGATGGGCGTGCCGGTGCCGCCTGAGCAGCATCAGGCATGGTCTGAACTCCGGATGATTGCCGATCATTTCCTTTCGTTCGACACTTGGCTTTTCACCGTTCCAATGTGGAATTTTGGCTTGCCTTATCGGTTGAAGCACTATGTCGATCTGATCACCCATCCGGGCCTGACCTTCCGCAACGATGCAGACGGAAACGTCGAAGGACTGGCTGCCGGGCGAACTGCAATCATTATTGCGGCCAGCGCAATGCCATTCGGCACCAATCCTGAAATCGACGGGCTCGACTTTCAACTATCCTATTTGCGCGCCTGGCTTGGTTTCATTGGCGTAACAGATGTTCGCTCTGTTCGCGTTGCCGGAACATTCGGGCCGGA
>JANLST010000456.1:0-4549 GCA_031362505.1 Sphingomonadales bacterium | reverse complement strand
AGGGCCTCTCGCAGGACGACAGGATCCCAAGGCATGATATAGGTCCTGACCGCGAGGAGATCGACCGGCGGGGTTTGAATGACTGACAGCTCGCGCAGGCCTGACATCGCCATCTGCAAAGTTCTGGGGATCGGGGTTGCGGTCAGGGTCAGCATGTGGACGTCGGTCTTGAGCGCTTTCAGTCGTTCCTTGTGAACGACGCCAAACCGTTGTTCCTCGTCCACAATGACCAGCCCCAGGCGTTTGAAGTCGACGCTTTTCGCCAGCAAGGCGTGCGTGCCGATAACGATGTCGACGGTGCCATCGGTCAGGCCTTCGCGCGTGCCTTTTGCTTCCGCCGCGGGAACAAGCCGCGACAACCGGCCCACGCGGATGGGAAAGCCGTGAAAACGTTCGACAAAATTGCTGTAATGTTGCCGCGCAAGCAAGGTCGTGGGGCAGACCAACGCCACCTGCATTCCCGCCATCGCCGCGATACAGGCCGCACGAAGCGCGACTTCTGTTTTGCCGAAGCCGACATCGCCACAAACGAGCCGATCCATTGGTTTCCCCGAGGAAAGGTCGGCCATCACGTCACCAATCGCCCGATCCTGATCGTCGGTTTCGGTATAGGGAAACCGGTCGACAAAGGCTGGATAGGCGCTGGAATCTGGCTCGGCGATGTCAGCCGCGCGCAGCGCACGGGCAGCGGCCGTCATCATCAGTTCGCCTGCTATTTCGCGGATGCGATCTTTCATCCGGGCCTTGCGTGTCTGCCATCCAACGCCGCCAAGCTTGTCCAGCCCAACGCCATCGCTGTCGGCGCCATAGCGAGACAGAACGTCCATGTTCTCGACAGGAACATAAAGCTTGTCACCGCCTGAATAACTGAGGGCCACACAATCGTGTGGCGCGTTACCGACAGGAATTGACGTCAAGCCGTCATAACGACCAATCCCGTGCTCGGCGTGAACAACCAGGTCTCCCGGCGTCAGTGTCGCCAGTTCGTTGAGGAAGGCATCGGCGCTTTTCCTGCGTTTTGCGCGCCGGACCAACCGGTCACCCAACAGGTCCTGTTCTGACAAAACGGCAAGACTGGGTGTCGTGAAGCCGTGATCGAGTGGAAGAATCGTGAGGGCAACGCGCTTGCTAGCAGCGATGGCCTGCGCTTCCTGCCAATTCTCTGCGGGCACAAGTCCCGACATGCCATGGTCTGCCAACAGGCCCGTCATTCGCTCGCGCGATCCAATTGAATAGGACGCAATGATCAAGCCGCGGCCTTCGCGTGCCTGCAGGGAAGCATGCGCAACCGCCGCTTCGTATATATTGTCACTACGGGCCCGCTCGGGCGCAAAATCGCGAGCAGCGCTTACGCCCAGATCGATAACCTTGGTCGAACCCGGTTCGGGGAAGAGCGATGTCAGATGGATAGGGTGTTCCGCTACGGCGGTGTCCCATTCCTTCGCACCAAGATACAGGGCGTCGGGTGCAAGCGGTCGATAGCTGCCAGGATCGCTGCTCTGTGCGCGAATCCGATTGGCATAATAGTCACCGATGGCATCAAAACGCGCCTGCGCGGCACCTGTCACGCCGGAATCGCGCACAATCACGCAATCGGGACCAATATGGTCAAAAAGAGTTGTCAGCCGCTCCTCGATCAACGGAAGCCAATGATCCATGCCAACCAGCCGACGCCCATCCGACACGGCCTGGTAAAGCGGGTCTCCGGTCGCTGTCGCTCCAAACGTCTCGCGATAGAGACTGCGAAACCGCTTGATACCCTGTTCATCGAGCAGCACCTCTGATGCGGGTAGCAGGGTGAAATGCTCGACCCGACCGATGGTGCGCTGGTCGGCTGGGTCAAATGAGCGGATGCTCTCGATTTCATCACCGAAAAAGTCGAGCCGCAACGCATGGCTTTCGCCAGATGGAAACAGATCAACAAGGCTGCCGCGCATCGCGAATTCGCCCGCATCTGCAACAGTATCGCTGCGGACATAACCATTGGCATGCAACATGGTTGCAAGTTGGTCGCGGTCGATCCGCGCGCCAGGTTTCAAATGAGCCGAAAGCTGGCGAACCCTGAATGGGGTCAAGGTGCGCTGAGTGATGGCATTGATCGTCGTGATCAGCAATTGGGGCCCGGCTTTGGGCCGTTGCAGCGCCGCAAGGCTGGCCAGCCTTTCCGAAGTCGAACGCAAGGACGGCGATGCACGATCATAGGGCAGGCAATCCCAGGCGGGGAAGGACAACAGCTCGATCTCGGGCGCGAAATAATGGGCCGTGTCAGCCGCACCACGCATCGCGGCTTCATCGGCCGCAACATAGATGGCTCGGCCTTTTGATGCGCGGGCGAGGTCGGTCAGCAGCCAAGGCAGGAAGCCGACCGGGGCGCCTGCAAGAGTCAGCGGAGCGTCCGCAGCCAAAATACGGGGGAGGATTTCCATTTCAGGAACCTTGCGCGATGAAATCAAGCTTCTGGAAGGCATCCATCATCTTGCCTGCCCATGAGTCGGGCACCGGATGAACTCGCAACCCCCAGGCCATGATGTCTACATCCTGTTCTTCCAGAAACGCTTCAAACCAGTTGATTTCAGAGTCATCCCAGCTCACGCCATACGCATCGAAGAATCCGCCAATCATCATGTCGGCCTCACGCGTGCCGCGATGCCAGGCACGGAATTTGAGACGTTTGAGGCGGTAGTCGCGATCCATCGATTTTCCTGCAGGTGGCAACAGCAATTGGCCGGTCACGCATTTTGAACTGCGTGGCCGGCTGAGTTAAGGTAGCACCAGATAGACATGCGCCCCGATTTGCTCAACCCGCTCTTTGCAGAGATCGAAGTGCTCAAAGGCATTGGCCCTGCGCTGGCCAAGCCACTGGCGAAGCTTGGATTGGCGCGGGTGATCGATCTGCTGTTTCATCTGCCGACAGGCATTGTCCATCGCCAGCGCGTCGCGCGACTCGACGATGCGGTCGAGGGCAATATCGTCTGTGTCGAGGTAACGCCCAACGATTATCGGCAAGCCGGTGCCCGCGGACCGTTCAGGGTCTTCGCGGTGGACAGCCAGGGAGACATGCTGACTCTCACCTATTTTGGGGGCGGGGGTGGTTATGCCCGCAAACTACTGCCGCTTGGCGAAAAGCGACTCGTGTCGGGAAAACTCGAACTTTACGGTCAGGAGCGCCAGATCGTGCATCCCGACTATGTCTTGTCTCCAGACGAAGGCGCAAAGCTCCCGGAAAGCGAGGCTGTGTATCCGCTTTCGGAAGGGATCACATCGCGAAGGCTCGGGCAATTGGTTGCCCAGGCAGCACCCCGGCTGCCGAAGCTGAGGGAATGGATCGAACCCAGCCTCCTCGCCGTGCGTGAATGGCCGGGTTGGCAAGCCGCCCTCGAGACCATTCATCACATCCCCGGACACATCGCGGCGCGGGAGCGTCTCGCTTATGATGAAATCTTCGCTAACCAACTGGCCCTGATGTTGGTGCGTGCATCGTCTCGCCGGAGACGGGGGACACCGCTTTCAGGGGATGGGCGCCTGCGCGACATGTTGCGGTTGCCCTATGTTCTCACTGGGGCGCAACGACGGACGATCGGAGAGATCGAAGGCGATCTGGCGCAATCGACGCCGATGGTCAGGTTGCTTCAGGGCGATGTTGGCGCGGGCAAGACGCTTGTTGCGCTTCATGCGTTGCTGGTCGCAGTCGAATGTGGCGCGCAGGGCGCAATGCTGGCACCTACCGAGATCCTCGCGCGTCAACACTTTGATACGCTGCGGACCCTGTTGGCGGGCTTGCCGGTCAATGTCGCTATCCTCACTGGCCGAGACAAGGGCAGGGCCCGGGAGGCAACGCTGATGGGCCTTGCGGATGGATCAATCCATATCTTGATCGGAACGCACGCCATTTTTCAGGAAGCGGTGGCCTACAAGAATCTTGCGCTTGCCGTGATTGATGAACAACATCGCTTCGGCGTTGCACAGCGCCTCCTGCTGACACAGAAATCGGAAAAACCCCCGCATCTTCTGGTCATGACCGCCACTCCGATTCCTAGAACCCTGACGCTGACCCATTATGGCGAAATGGATGTCAGTCGCCTTGATGAGATGCCGCCTGGGCGACAGCCGATCGACACGCGTGTGCTTTCGGTTGATCGGATCGATGAGGTTGTCGACGGGTTGGCCCGTCATATCGAAGCGGGCGGCCAGGGATATTGGGTTTGCCCGCTCGTGGAGGAAAGCGAAACCAGCGACCGTGCGGCGGCCGAAGCCAGGGCCGCATCGCTACGGGCAAGATTCGGCGAGAGGATCGGCCTGATCCACGGGCGGATGAAGGGTCCGGAGAAGGACGCCGTCATGCAGCGCTTTCAAAGCGGCGCGCTGGCAATTCTTGTCGCAACGACCGTAATCGAAGTTGGCGTCGATGTGCCGAATGCGACGCTGATGATTGTCGAAGAGGCCGAGCGGTTCGGACTGGCCCAATTGCACCAGTTGCGTGGCCGGGTCGGTCGCGGCGCGCAACACTCGGTCTGCCTGCTCCTGCGCGGCACGGTGCTCAGCGATACGG